>JBBQMM010000365.1:0-4836 GCA_038328935.1 Burkholderiales bacterium | reverse complement strand
GACGGCGGCCCATTCACCGCGGATCTTTACATCGTGCGGTATCGAAGCATAGAACGTCTTGGCCAGCGTGGCGAGTTCGCTCCACTGCTCGCCGGTCAGGCCGGGCCGCGTGCGGTTGGTCAGCAGAAACAGCATGGACTTCACTCCTTGTTCAAGGTTTTGTGCCGTGTTGCACGTTCGAGATGGCTGCACAGCGCTGCACGTGGGCGAGCCTGGCGCCAAGGCCTTGCAGACGGGTTGTTGAAAGCAGGCAAAAGCATATAAATGCAGGTTAAAGCACACACGCCGCGTGCGCTGTTTCATGAAGCGACGGGCGCGTGCATGGCATCATCATAGACAGCGTTCAGCCGCGCATTTGCAGCGAGCTGGCCATTCGCCGTTCCAGTAGGTAAAGGACAGTCCACATGACCACGCTCACGGGTTCGCCGGCACTCAAGGTGCAGGTGATGTGCGAAGGCATCCGCTACACCGAAGCGCTCGGTCGGGCGACCGCGCATTCGATGCCCAACTACTACCCGTATCGGTTCAAGGAAGGCGAGCACGACCCCACCGGCCGCGGCATCACGACCATCCCTTACCTCATCAACACACCCGATGGCACGGAGATACGCATCCTGGGCAACGGCGACTCGCCCTGGCACGTGGAAGGCGACTTGCAGCAAGGTTATCGCCTCATCGATGACCGCAGCGGGCAGACCTTGTCGATCGAGTTCGAGCCGCTGCGACCCTGGTTGACGCAGAAGACGGCCGATGGCCTGCCCTACGCGCAGGCCGGCATCACCACCCATGGCGACATGCTGGTGATCAACGTGGCACCGGGCTGCGAATACTTCCTGCACAAGCACGAAGGCGACTCGATGCGCTGCACCTTCTGTGCCTACGGCGCACCCGATGAACGCACGAAACACCTGGGTCAGGTGGCGGGCCGCATCGAGATCCTGCCGCCGACGCTGGACCGCATGCGCGAGGCGCTGCATGCCGTGATCAACCAGACCGAGATTCGCCATATCTACCTGGTCGGTGGTTCGCTGACCGACTGGCGCAAGGAAGGCGAACGCTTCCTGCAGCTGGCACGCTACGTCAAGCAGGTCAACACGCGCGGCATACCAGTGGCGCTGGGTTCAGGCGCCCTACCCGACGATCTGATCGCACAGTTCCATGCCGAGCAACTCGTGCAGTTCGTCTGCTTCAACCTCGAGATGTGGTCCGAGCCGCTGTTCGCCAAAATCTGCCCCGGCAAAAACCGCTATGTCGGCTATGCACGCTGGATTGCGGCGCTCGAAACGGCGGTGCGCTACTGGGGCCGCGGCAACGTCTATTCGGCGATGGTGGCCGGCATCGAGCTCGAGCCTGAGAACGGCATGGAATGGCAAGAGGCGGCACGCATCGCGCTGCAAGGCGCCGAAGACCTGTGCAGCCGGGGCATCTTGCCCATCTACTCGCTCGTATGGCCATCGGGCGGCCGCCAGCGGCCCGACTTCCACGCCAGCATCCGCAGCTATTTCGAGACCCTGACCTCCGGCTACCAAGAGATACGCCAGCGCCACGGCCTGGCGGTTTCCGACGGTTTCATGTGCCATCGCTGCGCCTACATGCAGCTGGAGTGCGATCTTGATCGCCTGGCGGAGGTGGCAGCATGAGCGGCGCACCACGGCCCGGAGGCCCCGACCCCTCTTCGATCGTCCGCCTGAGCACCGCTTACTGGGAAAGCCAGACGCTGCTCTCCGCCAACCGCTTGCGCGTGTTCGACTGCATGGCCGAAGGGGGCCAATCTGCAGAAGCCGTGGCTGCCACGTTGCATCTGGACCCCCGCAGCACGGCGCTCTTGCTGCGCGCGCTGGTGGGGCTCGGTTTCCTGAAGGAAGAAGCCGGACGCTTCGAGAACACACCGGTGGCTGCGGTCTTTCTGGTCTCCACCCGCCCCGGGTTCATGGGCAACGTCATCAAGTACAGCGACCAGCTCTACGGCGCATGGGGCCAGCTGGAAGACGCGGTGCGCTCCGGCAAGCCCGCGCTGCCGGCCGAAACCTATCTGGGCGACGACCCCGCCCGTACCCGCAGCTTCGTGATTGCGATGCACGAGCGCGCGCTGGGCATTGCGCGCGTGCTGGTCAGCGTGCTCGACCTGCAGGGCCGGCGTTCGATGCTCGACGTGGGCGGCGGGCCTGGAACCTATTCGGTGCTGTTGACCGAGCGCTTCCCGGGCTTGCATTCCGAAGTCATCGAACTGCCCGGTGTGGCGGCGGTGGCGCGAGAACTCGTGGCTGCCGCCGGTGCTGGCGAGCGCGTCAGCCTGCGCGACGGCGACTATCACACGGCCGATTTCGGTTCTGGCAAGGACGTGGTGTTGATGTCCGGCATGTTCCACCGCGAAAGCGAACAAGCCTGCCGCGCGCTGATCCAGCGCGCCGCGGCCTGTCTGGAACCGGGAGGTCTGCTGGTGGTCAGCGACGTCTTCACCGATGAAGGCGGTGCGCTGCCGACCTTTGCCGCGATGTTTGGCTTGAACATGATGTTGACCGCCCCCGATGGCGGCGTACATGCCGATGCCGATGTGCAGCGCTGGATGGCCGACTGCGGCTTCAGCGACACGCGCATGGTGCCGCTGCCGCCGCCCATGCCGCACCGCGTGGTGATGGGGGTAAAGGCGGGGGTAAAGGCGGGGATCAAGCCATGAAGCGGCGCGACGGCCTGCTGGCAGCTGCAGCATGCAGCGGCGCCTTGTGCAGTCCTCTGCTGGCGTGGGCGCAGCCGAAGGCGTCACCGGTGGGCGAGATCAAACCGCTGGGTCAGGATCGTTACCAGATCGGCAAGCTCATCGTCGACAAGGCCGCCCGCAGCTTCATGGTGCCGGGCCGCGTGCATGCGCTGGGCAAGCCCCTGGAATACCTGGCCACGAGCCCGGGCGGCATGAAGGCCTACGAAACGCTGTTCGAAGTGGACGCATCGGGCAGTGAATTCAACCTGGCCTGCATCCTCATCGGGCTGGAGCGCGACCCCCGGCACGTCGCTGAACGCAGGTCTTCCCGCGGGCCTTTGCTCGGCCCGCGCGTGTCCATCTTCGTGGCCTGGACTGAAGACGGCAAGCGGCGCCGGGTATCGGCTGTCGAAGCCCTGCTGAATCCCGAAGCCGATGTCAAACCCGAATCGGTGGAGTGGGTCTATGCCGGCGCGCCGGCCAACGACACCCAGGGCCGGTTTGCGGCCGATGTCACGGGCACGCTGATCGGCTTCAAACCCGACGAAAACAACGTCATCGAGTCCGCCGTCGGCCTGGGCATCGGTGCCTACGGCTCAATACGCGGCCACGCCAAGCTGCCCGCCAACGGATCGGCCATCGAACTCATCGTCGAAGCCCAGGCCGCACCGAAGTCGCCACCGAAGTGATGGCGGTGCGGGCCGGGATGTTGTTCTTGGCTGCGCTGCTGGCAGTGGCCTGCCTGCGCGCGGTGGCGCCCGACCTGCCGCAGTCCGGCCAGCGTGTGGTGGTGGCCGCAGCCGTGGCGTTGCTGGCCCCGATGCTGTGGCCCGGGCTCGCTGCCACACCCTTGCTTACGGCACTGCGTGTTCTGCTCTGGTCGGCCGTGGCGGTCTTCGGGGTGGTCTGCGCTGCGCTCCTGGGACCCTGGCTGTACGGCTTTGCAGCACCTGGCTTCGAGCCGGTTTTCTTGACAGGCGCGCTCTTGCTGGCGCTGCTGCTGTGGGTACACACGCTGGTGGCGTTGCTGGAAGCCCATTGGCGCAGCGGCGCTCGCTCGCCAGAGGCGGCGCGCGAGATGGCCGCCGGCACCGTGGCGCTGCTGCTCGCGCTGTGGGCCGCCTTGCCGCTGTGGCTGGAGCCGTTGGCTGAACTGCTGTCGCGTGAGCACGAATGGGTGGTCGATGCCGTCATCGGCGCAAGCCCGCTCACGCATCTGGCCGTTGCCAGCGGCAACGACCTGTTGCGCAACCCGTGGCTCTACCAGCATTCCAATCTCGCCGCACTGCCGTTTTCGTACCCGGTACTGGCCGGGCTGGTGTGGTTCTATGCCGCTGCCAGCGCCGTGCTGGCGCTGACAGCGCTGGCCTGGCTGCACCGCGCCGGCTCGCTTTCCGGCTCGCTTTTTGGCTCGCTTCACATCAAGGAGAAAACCCGATGAAGAGAAGACACCTGCTGGCCGCTCCGGCCTGCCTGATGCTCACCGCCCAGGCGGCCCACGCTGCCGACGGCATGGACCCGGCTTTGCGCCGCCGCGCCGTGCGCGCCGTGGCCGGGGGCCTGCACTACCTGCGGGGTCAACAGGCGCCTGATGGCTCGCTGTTCAAGAATGTGGGCATCACGGCGCTGGCGTTGCGCGCTTTTCTCGAAAGCCCCTCGAAATACACCGAAGCCGACGGACCTTTCATCACGCGGCAAGTCGAGTATTTGCTGGCCAACGTCAAGCCCGATGGCGCCATCAGTGCGTCGTTGCAGAGCACGGCCTACAACACCGCCGTGGCGTTGAATGCGCTGGCGGCGACGAAGAACCCGAAGTACGACGCCGTCATCGCCGGCGGCCGCAAGTTCTTGCTGGTGCACCAGGCCGACGAAGGCGAAGGCTACAAGCCCGAGCACCCGTTCTACGGCGGCATTGGCTACGGTGGCGGCGAGCGGCCCGATCTGTCCAACGTGTACATCGTGCTGGAAGGCTTGAAGGCAGCGGCCACCGACCCGAAGGATCCCGTCTGGCAAAAAGCGCTGCAATTCGTCAACCGCACGCAGAACCGCAGCGAAAGCAATGACCAGAAATGGGCGGCCAACGATGGCGGTTTTGCCTATCGGCCAGGCTCGAACCCGCCTGAATACGAAAACGGCAC
>JBBQMM010000364.1:0-4843 GCA_038328935.1 Burkholderiales bacterium | reverse complement strand
GGTGGCATACCCGCACAAGAACAGGATCGCCAGCAGCGACACCCACGACGTGGCGATGTCGACGGCGGCGTTCAGCGGTCTGTCGCCGAACCGGTTGCGGCCGGGAAATGTCAGCGCGAAGATCAACAGGCACAGCGTGAGGTCCGAACGCAGGATGGGCTCATCGAACCACATGGACGCCAGCAGGTACACCGCGACCGTGATGCCAGGCTCGAGAAAGGCGGCCAGCAGCGAGGTTATCGACTGCGGCGCGCTGAAAAAAGTTCTTTGGTGGCTGCGGTCTTGGAGCATCAGGTCGGCGCGGCGCGCGCTTGTGCGTTCTCGTCAGTACCCGTGCGTTCTCGTGCGCCGGTGTGCGGTCTTGCGCGTAAAACGCCGCGCGCTGTGAATGGTTCAGGGCTGAAAGTTGCCCCATGCCAGCTTGCGAAACACGCGCTGGGTAAGTCTTTGATTCTGGACCATCCGTGGATCAGGGCCGCGCGACCGGTTTGGCACCCTGCACAGCCCGGCTGCCTACAATCGCGCAATGCTTCACACACTTCAATCGCAATTCCAAACGCTGGTGACGCCCGCGCTGGCCGAGCGCCTCACCCTGTTGCTCAACCATGTGTTGACCAGCGAGCCGGTGGCCACCGAACGCTTGCGCGCACATGCCGGGCGCCAGATGCGGCTCGTGCTGGAGAACTGGCCGTCCCTGTTGCCCGAACCGCCGCCGTTGAGCTGGCGCATCACGCCGGCGGGTCTGCTGGAATGGTCCGGCGCCGTTGTGGCCCGCTCCGACGCGTTGCCCGACGCGTCCGCATGCGATCTCACCATGCGCCTGGACGCCAGCAACCCGGCGGCGCTGATGGCGCGCGGCCTGCTCGGGCAGATGCCGTCGGTGCAAGTCGAGGGCGACGCGCAACTGGCCGGAGACATCAACTGGCTGATGCAGAACCTGCGCTGGGACGTGGCTGCCGACATCGACCGCTTGTTCGGCCCGGCCTGGGCGCAGCCGTTGCACAGCCTGGGTGGCGCCATCGCTGCCGGTGTGCGTGCGGCCGTGCAGGGTGCACAAGGCGTGGGCGAACGGCTGCGTACGTGGCGCCGTTGAGGCCAGCGCCGGACCCTGCGGGTTGCCGTCTACGGGCGCGATGAAGCGCCATGAGGCAGTTCGGGCGCCTGATTTTCATCATCGTCACTGTCCTGCGCTTCGGGCTGGACGAGGTGGCGCTGAGCGTGTTTCCGCAGCGCTGGGTGCGGGCGCTGGTGCGCCTGGTCACCATCGGCCGGCGGCTGGACGCGCCGCGTGGCGAACGCTTGCGCATGGGCCTCGAACGCCTGGGCCCCATTTTCGTGAAGTTCGGCCAGGTGTTGTCGACGCGGCGCGACCTGGTGCCGCTGGATGTGGCCGACGAACTGGCCAGGCTGCAGGACCGGGTGCCGTCGTTTCCGGCCGCGCAGAGCCGCGTGCTGGTCGAACAGGCGTTTGGACGCAGCATCGAGGACATCTTCAGCAGCTTCGACGCCGAGCCGGTGGCCAGCGCGTCGATAGCCCAGGTGCACTTTGCCGTGCTCAAGGGCGCACCGCGGCCGGGCATGCAGGTGGCGGTGAAGGTGTTGCGGCCGGGCATGCTGGACGTCATCGACCAGGACCTGAAGCTGTTGCACGTGATCGCGCGCTGGGTGGACCGGCTGTCGGCCGACGGCAAGCGCCTGAAGCCGCGCGAGGTCGTGGCTGAGTTCGACGGCTACCTGCATGACGAGCTCGACCTGGTGCGCGAGGCCGCCAACGCCACCCAACTGCGGCGCAACATGGCGGGTCTGGACCTGGTGATGGTGCCCGAGATGGTGTGGGAGCTGTGCCGCCCGGGTGTCATCGTGATGCAGCGCATGTTCGGCGTGCCCATCGGCCAGACTGACCGTTTGCGCGCTGCCGGGGTCGACATGGCCAAGCTGTCGCGCGACGGGGTGACGCTCTTCTTCACGCAGGTGTTTCGCGACGGCTTCTTTCATGCCGACATGCACCCCGGCAACATCCAGGTCAGCCTGGAGCCGGCCACCTTCGGGCGCTACATCGCGCTCGATTTCGGCATCATCGGCACGCTCACCGAGACCGACAAACAGTACCTGGCGTACAACTTCATCGCCTTTTTCAGACGTGACTACAAGCGCGTGGCCGAGCTGCACATCGAAAGCGGGTGGGTGCCGCCACAGACCCGGGTGGACGCGCTGGAAGGCGCCATCCGCGCCGTGTGCGAACCGCACTTCGACCGGCCGCTGAAAGACATCTCGCTGGGCCAGGTGCTGCTGCGCCTGTTCCAGATCTCGCGCCGTTTCAACGTGCAGATTCAGCCGCAACTGGTGCTGCTGCAAAAGACGCTGCTCAACATCGAAGGGCTGGGGCGCGAGCTCGACCCCGAGCTCGATCTGTGGACGACGGCCAAGCCCTTCCTGGAGCGCTGGATGAACGAGCAGGTGGGCTGGCGCGGGCTGCTGGACCGTCTGCAGAACGAGGCGCCGCGTTACGCCCAGATGCTGCCCGAACTGCCGCGGCTGGTGCACCAGGCGCTGCGGCAGCAGGGCCGCAGCGGTGACAGCCCGGCGCTGCTGGCACTGCTGGCCGAGCAGCGGCGAACCAACCGGCTGTTGCAGACCTTGTTGTGGGCCGCGCTGGGGTTTGTGCTCGGTCTGCTGGTGACCCGGCTGTTGATGCACTGAGGGGCGGCCCACGGGGCTGCGGGCCCAGGGGGCGGCTACAACGCAGCTACAACGCAGCTACAACGCAAGTGCCGCCACAGATGCCTGCCCGCCTATAATGATGGGTTGTTCTGGTCGGGCAACAGCCCTTCTCCACGCGACTCACGCATCCACGAGACTCTACAGCCATGCCTATCTACGCCTACCGCTGCACCCGTTGTGGCCATGCGCAGGACGTGCTGCAGAAGATCTCTGACCCTCTGTTGACGGTGTGCCCGTCCTGCGGCGTCAGCTCTTTTGAGAAGCAGCTCACGGCGGCCGGCTTTCAGCTCAAGGGTTCGGGTTGGTATGTCACCGACTTCCGCGGCGGCAACACCGGAGCCAAGCCCGCGGCCGAAGATGGCGACAAACCCGCTGGTGACAAGAAGCCGGAAGCCGCAGCGGCCCCGGCGGCCGATGGGGCCGCTGCGGCGCCAGCCGGATCCGCAGCACCCGCGCCCGCACCCACCGCACCCAAAACCGGGCCGGCACCCGCACCTTCAGCGGCGCCTTCGCCCAGCACCAAGGCCAGCCCGGCTGCGGGCGGCAGTGCGGCGTCCTGAATGCCGCCGCCCTCCACCCGTCACCCGGACCACGCTGCCCCCGGCAACTGAACAGGTTTGCACTTGAAGAAATACCTCGTCGCCGGATTGCTCGTCTGGTTGCCTCTGGCCATCACCATCTGGGTGCTGGGCTGGTTGCTGGGTGTGATGGACGGCGTGTTCGCGGCGTTGCTATCGGCCACGCAGGCGGTGCTGCCACAAGGCTTCCACGCCAGCATCGAGCAGTGGCGCCATGTGCCGGGTCTGGGTGTGGTGGCCATGGTGGTGGGCTTGCTGCTGACGGGGGTGTTTGCAGCCAACATCTTCGGCCAATGGTGGTTGCGCCAGGGGGACGCCATCCTGGGCAAGATCCCCATCGTCAAGAGCATCTACAACTCGGTCAAGCAGGTTTCGGACACGCTGTTCTCCAGCACTGGCAACGCCTTTCGCGAGGCGGTGCTGGTGCAGTACCCGCGCCACGGATCGTGGACGATTGCCTTCGTCACCGGCAAGCCCGGTGGCGAGGTGGCGGCCCACCTGCCGGGCGAGCATGTCAGTGTCTACGTGCCGACCACGCCCAACCCCACCTCGGGTTTCTTTCTGATGATGGCGCGTGCCGATGTGCTGCCGCTGAACATGAGCGTGGACGAGGCGCTGAAATACGTCATCTCCATGGGTGTGGTGGCGCCGGGCAGCGAGCCGGCTGCTCCGCGCGTGGCTGCACCCGCAGCGTCGCGAAATTGACGGGGTTGGCGCGGCCTGGCAGCCAGCCAACCCGCACTGCACCTGGTTCGCCGGCCCGCGTGGCCTGGCGCTTGTGCATCAGAGCCCGCCCGCTTTTCGCATCCGACCACTGAACATCCACATCCGCCTGGAGTGAAGCCATGACAACGTCCGCCGCAACGTCCTCTGCAACGTCCGCCTCAACTGCCGCCGCAACCGCCACCCGTACACCCGCCTCAGCCGCCGTCGCCGTCGCCGTGCGCACCGACTACTGCGGGCTGGTGAGCGAAAAGTACCTCGACCAGACCGTCACGCTGATGGGCTGGGCGCACCGCCGCCGCGACCACGGTGGCGTGATCTTCATCGACCTGCGCGACCGCGAGGGCCTGGTGCAGATCGTCTGCGACCCCGACCGCGCCGACATGTTCAAGACCGCCGAAGGCGTGCGCAACGAGTTTTGCCTGCAGGTGCGGGGCAAGGTGCGGGCGCGCCCGGCAGGCACTGAAAACGCCAACCTCACCAGCGGCAAGATCGAGGTGTTGTGTCATGAGCTGGTGGTGCTGAACGCCAGCGTGACGCCGCCGTTCCCGCTGGACGACGAGAACCTGTCGGAAACCGTGCGCCTGACGCACCGTGTGCTGGACCTGCGCCGCCCGCAGATGCAGAAGAACCTGATGCTGCGCTACCGCGTGGCCATCGAGGTGCGCAAGTTTCTGGACGAACTGGGCTTCATCGACATCGAAACGCCGATGCTCACCAAGAGCACGCCAGAAGGCGCGCGCGACTACCTGGTGCCCAGCCGTGTGCACGACGGTCAGTTCTTTGCGCTGCCGCAAAGCCCGCAGCTGTTCAAGCAGCTG
>JBBQMM010000363.1:0-4847 GCA_038328935.1 Burkholderiales bacterium | reverse complement strand
CTGTGGCGGACTTCCAGGAACAGGCTGGACAGGCCGCACTTGCGCCCATGCTGCTGCACGGCCTGCAACAGCTGCCGGCCCAGTCCCGCGCCCTGAAAATCAGGCGCCACCGTGACGTTCAACAGGTGCAGCTCATCCACGCCCGGCAGGGCGACAAAGTAGCCACAAACCGGCGCAGCGGGCAGCACCATCACCTGGGCGACATAGCCGGCCACCAGAGAGTCGACAAAATTGCCGCGGCTCCAGGGATGGCTGTAGGCACACACCTCCACCGCCATCACGGCCTCCAGGTCGGCCAGTGCCATGGCACGCAGATGCGGCGTCTGTGGCAGGGGGACGATCTTGCGCGCCACCGTCATGGCGCACCCACCATGGCAGCCTCGCGTGCCCGGTCACGTTCCTGGGTCGTCTGCGCCACCTTGTCACGCACATACAGCGGCAGCGCCTGCGCAGCGTCAACGGCCTGCCCTGCGGCCATGGCGCGCAGCGCCAGATGCAACAGCGCGGCCGCCCGGTGGCGTTCAACCGGCACGCGGTGCGCTGCGTGCAGCTGCGCCAGCGGCGCACCAAAGACGGCCAGCGCCGAGCCCGCCAACACGGCCAGCGACAGCGCGCCCCAGGCTTGCATCAGGTCGGGCAGCTTGTAGAGCTGCGGCGACTGCAGCGTCTGCCAGTGACCGGGGGACGGGATGTGAGACTGCGCGGCAGGCAGCTCTTCGTCTTGCCCTTGAACCGGGCCTGCGCCATGCCAGAGATAGCGGCCGCCATAGACCTCTTGCATGCGCGCGTCCATCACCACCGCCACTTCCAGCGGGCTGGAACTTTGGTTGAGCCGAGCCGCTTGCAGCCGCGCGTCTTCGGCCACCACCAGCAGGCTGTCGATGGGCAGCAGCGGCACGCCGAGCCCCAGGCCCAGGCCCTGTGCCACGGCGCAAGCGGTGCGCAGCCCGGTGAAGGCGCCCGGCCCGCTGCCAAAGCCCACCGCCTGCAGCTCTTGCAGCGTCAAGCCGGCCTGCTGCAGCAGGCGCAGCGCCTGCGGCAGCAGGCTGGCCGACGCCGCAGCGCCGCCGGTAACGGTGAGCGAAAAGGCGCCCGCCGGGCCGTTCACAGCCAGCGCCAGCAGTTCGGTGGAACTGTCGAAAACCAGCAGGGGTGGCGAGCCCTCGGGCACGCCGTGCACAGGCAAGGGCGGCTCGGACGTGCAGGGCTCGGGTAAGGGCGGCGCAGACATGCTTTCAGTTTAGCCCTGCCTCTCTTTCGGCGGCCCTCTCTCGGCGGCCCGCAGGGCCACCGAGCGGCAGGGCCGCCAGGGCCCGAGCCCTCCGCTGCGCCTGCAAGCTCAGCCCAGCACCGACAATCGAGCGATGATTGATCAAGACATCCTGGGTTATCTGGCCGCGGCGTTGACCACGGGCTCATTCCTGCCGCAGGCATGGCTGACTTTGCGCACCCGCGACGTCAGTGGCATTTCACTGGCCATGTACAGCGCCTTCACTGCAGGCGTGGCGCTGTGGCTGATGTATGGCTTGATGCTGGGCAAGTGGCCCATCGTGGTGGCCAACCTGGTGACGCTGCTGCTGGCGGCCACCATCCTGGTCACCAAGCTGGTCGAAGACCGGCGCATCCGCCGGCAGCATCGCGGGCCCATCAACCCAGCTTAACGGCAGGCCATCAGGTGCAAGTTGTACGACCGGTCGAGCTCGGGTTCTCGATGCTTGTGCTGCGGGCATCGAGCCCTGGCAGCCTGATCAGAACGGGTTGCGTGTCGCGCGTTCGATCGCCAGGCTGGCCAGTTGCGCCTGCCCGCCTGAAGCCAGGCGCGTGCCGTCGGCCCAGAAGTAAGCCCCTGCGGAGGCATTGGTCAACAAAGTAGCCGTCGTGCAACCCGGCAGCGCGACCGTGCAGACGGCGGTGCTGGCGTCGGCGAGCGAGTAACCGTTGGGGAACCGCACTGCCAACTGGGTGCGCAAGTCGCTCTGCATCAGCCCGACATAGCGGCCGTCCAGCAGCACCTTGACGCCCAGCCTTTCGTTGAAGACCCGGGTCAATTCGCTGAGAAACGTGGCGCTGCCCGGCGCGCGCGCTTCTTCAGCACGCGCAAAAGGCGACAGGCCGAGGTCGGGAACGGTGGAAATGATGACCTTGGCCTGCAGGTCAACAAGGCGGTTGACGATGCCGGCCATGCGCTCGCCGCGAACGCGCGCTTCGGCCAGCAGCGAGGCCGAAGACTCGGTCGGGTAGCGCCGATACAACTCGATGATGTCGTTCATGCCACCCAGGGCGAGCACCAGGTCTCTGTCGCGGAAGCCGCCATTGGCCTCTTGCGTGACCACCTGTGCAGCGATGTCAGCCACTTTTGCACCGGCTGCCGCGCGCATGATGGCGTTGAAGGTGGTGACGCTGCCGGGATTGCACTCCTTGAAGACATGGCCGTAGATCGACGCCACGGTCTGCACCCACAGCGGTTCGGCGGCGCAGTTCAACGACCCGTCGGCGTTGATGCCGTTGACGGCGTACTTGCGCCCGTCGCTCTCGAGCGCACTCAAATCGTCGCCCACCACCAGCACGCGTCCGGCCACGAAAGGATCGTATTGCGTGGTGCCTCCGCCGCAGGCGGCGAGCAGCACCGTGGCAGCGGCTGCCCAGCGGCGCCAGAGCCGGCTGATGGCCAGGGCACGGCCGTGCGGCGACTTGCTGCGGGAAAAGAACCTCATCGTTGCTCCGGAATCTGGTTGGCTGCTGCCGACACAGGAATGGTAGATCGAGTGGCCCGGGCCATCACCCAAGGATGCGGTGCGGGCCGGCACTGCGCCCGTTTGCAATCACGCGGCAGCGCGTGTCAAACGGTCGCGGACGCCGTCCCAGACCGCGGCTGGTGGAGGCTGCTCGACCCAGATGGCGGCCACCCCGGCCGCTTCCAGTTCGCGCAGTGCAAGGAACAGGTCTTGTGCCGCCGCATCGGCGTCTGCTGGCATGTCTCTGAACAGCCACCCCGAGGCCGCGTTCGCAGCGCCCGGCAGCTCCTGCTTCTTCAGCCGTGAATATACCGCGACCACTTTGCCGTCGAGCGTGGGGCCCGATCGCACAGCCTGCAGCAGTTCAGCGGTGGCCAGCAGGCGCACCGGCACGGCGGGTGCGTAGTGCGAGGCCAGCGTACCGGAGGCCCGCGGCGACGCACGATCGGGCGCGGCGAGCGGCGTGCCCAGCACCGCCAGCAGCTGGTCGGCGTGCAACTGACCCGGCCGCAACAGCGCCGGTGGCGAGCGTGTGCAGTCGACGATGGTGGACTCGATTCCGACCGTGCAAGGCCCGCCGTCGAGCACCATCAGGCCGGGGCCGAATTCCTGCAGCACGTGCGCGGCCATGGTGGGGCTGACGCGTCCAAAACGGTTGGCGCTGGGGCCGGCAACGCCGGCAACGCCGCGTTGCGCGCAGGCCCGCAGCAGTTCCAGGGCCACCGGATGCGAAGGCACGCGCAGACCGATGCTGTGCTGACCGCCCGCTGCAGCGCGCCCACGGTCGGCACGACGCGGCACGATCAGCGTCAACGGGCCGGGCCAGAACGCAGCCATCAACCGCAGCGCGTCGCCGCTGAGGTGCGCCGCGAACTCTGCCGCCGCGTCCGCATGCGCCAGATGGACGATCAGCGGATGCTCGGCCGGGCGCCCCTTGGCAGCAAATATGCCCGCCACCGCCGCGTCATCGTCGGCGCGCGCACCCAGCCCATACACGGTCTCGGTCGGAAACGCCACCAGCCCGCCGCCAGCCAGGCGGTCGGCGGCCCGTTTGATCAGTTCAGCGTCGCTCATCGCCAGCCTTCCAGCTGCGCGCAGCCGGTGCACGCCGGCAACCAGGCGCTGACTTCAGTGGCAGTGCAGGGCACGAGGGTGCACAACGGGAAGGGCAGGGGCAAGGCCGGGGATCCAAGACGGGAAGCGCACGGCCAGCGCCGTGTTTGGCAATGCATCAGAAGCCTGGCAAGCCGAGCAGGCCTGCAGCCTGCTGGGCCACGTGCCGGGCTTGCGCAGCACCGGCTGCCGTGATGGTGAGATGCCCCATCTTGCGACCCCGACGCGCATCGGCCTTGCCGTACAGATGCAGGTGCACGCCTGGCAGTGCCAGCACCGGCACCCAATCGGGCGGCTGAAGCTGCGCGGCACCTGCTGGCCACCACAAGTCGCCCATCAGATTGAGCATGACCGCGGCCGAATGCTGCCGAGGTTGCACCAGGGGCTGGCCGACCAGGCAACGCAGCTGCAGTTGGAACTGCGACACATCACAGGCGTCAATGCTGTAGTGGCCCGAGTTGTGCGGCCTGGGCGCCATTTCGTTGGCCACCAGGCTGCCATCGGCGAGCACAAACAATTCGACGCACAGCACACCCACATAGTCCAGCGCGCGGGCCAGTTCCAGGGCCCAGGCCACCGCCTGCTGCTGGCGGTGGGCGTCAACATCCGGCGCAGGTACCTGCGTGACGGCCAGCACACCGCCACGGTGCAGGTTCTGCTGCACCGGCAGGTGCACGCACTCGCCATCGCGCCCACGCGCCACGATGACGCTGATTTCCTGTCGCAACGGCAGTCGCTTTTCAAGAACACAGGGCGCACCGCCCAGGGCCGCAAACGCAGCCGGCAGATCGGACAAGGCTTCGACCGACTGCTGACCCTTGCCGTCATAGCCCAGCGTGGCCGTCTTCAGAATGCCGGGCAACAGCAGCGCGTGACCGGCAAGCCCCGCGTCGACCGCGCTGCTGATCGACGCATGCGGCGCACAAGGCACGCCGGTTCGCGCAAAGAGTGCCTTTTCCCGTGCACGGTGCTGGCAAAGCTCGAGCGCATCGGGCGATG
>JBBQMM010000362.1:0-4862 GCA_038328935.1 Burkholderiales bacterium | reverse complement strand
AAGGCCTGTCGCCCGGCAAGCGGCGTTTGGCCTATGCCAACGAGATCTGCTACTGCAGCAACAAGGAACTGGCCTTCGACTACCTGAAAGACCGAGTCGCGCTGGGCGGCAGCGGTGGGCGCTTGCAATTGGCCGTGGATCAACTGGCCCAGCCACCGCAAATAGAAGGGGGTCTGTTGCTGCGTGGCCTGCACTTTGCCATCGTCGATGAAGCCGACAGCGTCTTGATCGACGAAGCGCGCACGCCGTTGATCTTGTCAGCCAGCGCCGCTGTGGGCGATGACACGGCGGTGGCACGCGCCGCGCTGGACGCTGCAGCAGCACTGCAGGCCGATCAACATTACCAGCTGCAAACGCGTGAGCGGCGCGTGCAGCTCAACGAAAGTGGCGTTGCGCGCCTGACCGAGATCGCGGCCAGCCAGCCGGCGCTGCCCACCTCGCCGCGCGTGCGCAAAGAACGGGTTGAACAGGCACTCGCCGCGCTGCTGTTGTATCAGCTGGACCGGCATTACGTGGTGCAAGACGGCAAGGTGCAGATCGTCGATGAATTCACCGGCCGCTTGATGCCCGATCGTTCCTGGCAAGCCGGCCTGCACCAGATGATCGAAGCCAAGGAAGGCTGCGCGCCGACGCCACCGCGCCTGACGCTGGCACGCATGACGCACCAGCGCCTGTTCCGCCGTTACCTGCGCCTGGCTGGCACCACCGGAACGGCCAGCGAAGTGGCCGGCGAGTTGTGGTCGGTGTACGCGCTGCGCACAGTACGCATGGCCTTGCACCGGCCCGCGCAGCGCAGCCATCTGCCGACCCGGGTCTTCAAGACCACCGATGCCAAATGGCAGGCCGTGGCGCAGCGGGTGCGTGAGCTTGCGGAAGATTCAGGCCCAGGCCCAGGCCCGGGCCGGCCGGTGCTGCTGGGCACCCGCTCGGTGCAGGCTTCTGAACAGCTGAGCGCGGTGCTGCACGCAGCCGGGTTGGCGCACGCGCTGCTCAACGCCAGGCAAGACGCCGACGAAGCGCAGGTGATAGCGCAAGCTGGCCTTGCCGGCCGTGTCACGGTGGCCACCAACATGGCCGGGCGAGGCACCGACATCGTGCTCGGCCCCGGCGTTGTCGAACGCGGTGGCTTGCACGTCATCCTGACCGAACTGCATGCCTCGGCGCGGGTGGACCGCCAGCTGTTCGGCCGCTGCGCGCGCCAGGGCGACCCGGGCAGTTGTGAACTGATGGTCAGCCTGGAAGACGAACTGCTGCGTCTGTATGGCGCGCCCTGGTTGGGCTGGGCGGCCCGCATCATCGGCCACCGCAGGCCGCTGGCCGGCTGGTGGTGGCGGCCGCTGCGCGCCTGGGTGCAGCTGCGCGCCCAGGCCAACGACTCGCGCCAGCGCCGCGAAACACTTCAACAAGACGCCCGGCTCGACAAGGCCCTGGCCTTCACAGGAAAACGCGAATGAGTCCGTCCCCTTTTTCTATTTCGTCCCGTTCGTACCCTGGATATCGACCCGTACCAACGCCGAAAAGTATCGCCACAGTCATCGCCGTGCTCCTCCTGCTGGCAGGGCCCTCGTCGCCTGTCCTGGCAGCAGGCCCGGCGACGACAGCCAAGGGCTTTGATTGCCTGATCGAGCCGCGTCAGGTGGTGGAAGTGCGCAGCCCGGTTGAAGGCGTCATCGATCGGGTCTTGGTCGAGCGCGGCGGCTTTGTGCGCAAAGGCCAGGTGCTGGTGGCGCTGGAAGCTACTGTGGAACGGTCCAACCTCGCCGTGGCGCGCCACCGCTCGGAGATGAAAGGCCGCGTCGAATCAGCGCGTTACCGCGTTGAATTCGCGATCAAGAAGCTCGAGCGCGCGCAAGAGCTTCTGAGGGAAGGCCATGTATCGGTGCAGGTGCGCGATGAAGCCCAGACCGAAAGGCGGCTGGCTGAATCGGAATTGCAAGATGCGCTGGAGGGCCAGGAACAAGCGCGGCTGGAGTACCGGCGCGCCCAGGACGTGCTGAACCAGCGCGAGATCCGCAGCCCGTTCGATGCCTATGTTTCCGAGCGCTTTCTGCAACCGGGTGACCTGGCCGAAGCCGGCACCGGGCGCAAGCCGATCCTGAAGCTGGCGCAGATTGATGTGCTGCGCGTCGAGGTGGTGATGCCGCAGGACATGCACGGGCGCTTGCGTGTGGGTGCGCGTGCCCTCGTGCGGCCCGAAGGGTCTGGCAGCAGCTTGCCAGCCACCGTGACCATCGTGGACCGCATCATCGATGCCGCCAGCGCGACCTTTGGTGTGCGGCTGGAACTGAGCAATGCCAACCGCGGCGTGCCGGCGGGCACACGGTGCAATGTCGAGTTTCCCGGGCTGGTCTTGCCGGCTGCTGCGCCCGCCCCAGCAGCCGCGCGCCCCGTTAGCCGATGAAAGCGGGCCGGCGGCGCAGCACGGCCATGCTGGCCAAGGCCAACAGCACCAGGGCCAGGCTGTTGATGGCGGGCAAAGACACGCTCGGCAGCACAGTGACAGGGGCACTGAGCGCCGCAAAGCGATAGCCCGCCGGGTCAGCGAAATCTGGCAGCGAAACGGCCAAAGTTGAACCCGACATCGCCTGATCGTCGATGTCCAGCAGCAGTTCCAGGATCGAACCGCTGCCGCTGACGGGCGCGCCGCCTGTGATCAGGCTGATGAAAACATCAACCAACCCGTCTGCCCGAGCCATGGGCGGCTGGCTGAAACCGATGAAAAACCCGCTGGTCATGTTGCCCGTCAACACGTTGGTCAGCGTCAACACCATCGGGTCATAGGTCAGCTGGATGTCGGCGGCTTCAAAGTTCACCAGATCGGCGTCAGCCAACGAGACGCTGATGCTGTCGCCTTGACGGCCTGAAGCAGCGCCGTCGATGAGCAACACGCTGGCGCGCGCCGGCAACGCGAACAGACAAAGCATCAGCAGGGTGGTCAATACTGTGCTCAGTACTGTGCTCAGTAGTGAGGTCGTCATTGAGGTCGTCATTGAGGTCGTCATTGAGGTCTTGCGTGCCATCACGGGTGGACGAAAAGCTGGCCTGAGATTCATGTCGCGTACTCCATTCAGTGTGTGTGCAGGGCTTGAGCCGACAGTCGGGCAGGTTACGCGACAGTGCGCCGGGGCAGTGTAATTTTCATGGCGGGCAAGACAGGAGGTGCCAGCTCGTCGGCACCTAGCAGATCACTCAACCAGTCTTTGCGTGTCGCAGTCAAGGGCAGCTGGCCGAACAGGCGGCCGGGGTCTGCCGCGGCCAGGTCGATCACTGGCGCAGGCCCTCTGTTCGGCCGCGTGAACTGCACGTCCACCCACGAGGTGCCCAGCGGCGCGTCATCGCGCAGGCGAAGCTGTACGTCCAGCAGCGAGCCGTCGCCTGCCGACATGCGATTCAGACCGTTCAACTGCAAAGCCAGTTCACCGGGCCTGTCGAGGTGGACGGCCCAGGCAAAGTCGCCCGCGAGCGTGCCGCGTTTGACCTGCTGAAACTCGAAGCGTTCGGCGTCGTAGCTCAGATTCAGTTGCGCGTTGCCATCACTGCTTTGGCCTTGCAGGGGCACTGCGATGTGCACCAGTTCGCCAGCGCGCGCGGCCAGTTGCGCTGAGGGTGGCGCGGCTGGTTCCACTGCGGTTTGCGCCGATCTCGCCATCGCGCCGGCGTTCACCGCCAGCGGCAGACCGAAGCCGGGCGGGATCGGCGGGATCTCGCGGCGGTCGGTGCTGCCGGCCACCCCGCCCAGGAAGTTCAGCTCTTGCTGCAAGCGCAACGCATCGGTCGAGTTCAGGCTGCCACCACCGGCGATGTCAGCAACGACTACCGGGTCCACGTTGGCCCAACCCGCAAAACCGGCATCGCTGCGCACCACAACACGCTGCAACAGCGACACGTCGTCGGCTGCGTAGCGGCCGTTGCCACTGGTGTCGCCGAAGAAGCCCACCACCTGCATCGCGTCGTCAGCAGGGTTCTGCACGCGCGACAGCGCCGTGCCGTCGACAGCGGTCAGGGTGAGGTCCAGCACCTGCGTCGCGCCGTAGCGCGCGGTGCTGGGCACGCTGGCGGTCAGGTCGACCAAGGCCACGGTGCCGGCGGCCAGGCTGGCGCCCTGTGGCAGCTGCACCGAGACGCGGGCCACGGCCAGGCTGTCGGCTGCTGTCGGTGCCGTGGTCAGCAACTGCACCGCGCTGCCCACCGGCAAACCCGCGGCGGCGCTGGCCGCGCTGATGGTCAGCAGCGCCGGGTCGTAAACGATTTCGAAACTGATCTGCTGTTGACCGCCATTGCCCGTGAAGCGCACGGGCAGCTTGGCCGCCGTCGCCGGCACATCCACCGCCTGGCCAGGGCCGCGCATGAAGTCGGGCAGCGCGACCGAGCCCAGCGCGCTGCCGGTGGTGCTGAAGCGGTTGACGTAGTCGTCACCCGGCGTGCCATCGCGGTCGCCGTCCAGCGCGCCAAGGACGCCCATCACGCCAGTGGTGTCCCAGGCCGCATGAAAGCCCGCTGGGCCGCTGCGCAGCGTCAGGCTGTAGTTGTCGGCCTGCAAAGGGCCGCCGGTGCGGACGAAGCTCAGGCTCCGGTTGCCGGCGTCGATGACCAGCGAACCGGTGACCAGGCCCACGTTGTCGCCACGCAGTTGCACGTCGGTCGGCGAACTGCCGTTCAGGTACTGCTGAATGGTTGCCGCGTCGAAGGGCTGGTCGAACAGCACCTGGAAGCCGCTGGCCGTGGGCTGCATCGCCTGCACTTTCAGCGGCTCGCGCGCCACGGTCACCACCAAGGGCGCTGCGTTATAGCTGCCATCTTCGTCGCTGGCGCTGGCCAGCACCGTGAACTTGCCGCCGTCGCCGGCGTAGCGGTGGCTGGCC
>JBBQMM010000361.1:0-4863 GCA_038328935.1 Burkholderiales bacterium | reverse complement strand
GACTTCGCAGGGGTATCGGACATTGGGCAGGCGTTCGCCGACGAGTTGTTCCGCGTCTTCGCCACGGCCCACCCTTTGATTCGCATCACCCCCATCAACACCGAGCCCGCAGTGGCGCAAATGATCCGCCGCGCCGTTGCCGCTGGCGCCGCGCGCACCGACAACGGAAATCATTCATAGGCCCCGTCCGGCAAGCCAGGACCGCCGCGCTCGACACCTGAACTCAAAGGCACGCCATGACCAACGCTTTCCCAGGCCACAGCGCCCCTGCTGCAGGTTTCGAGGTCCCGCTCGAAATGCTGGCGGCCTGCCACGGACGTGTCGAGAGTCAGTGCGCGACGCTGCTGCGACTGGTGCCTCACATCGCCACGCACGGTTCTGATCGGCCGGCGCAAGAAGCTGCAGCAGCCGTGATGCGCTACTTCGACACCGCCGCCAGGCACCACCACGAAGACGAGGAGCAAGACCTCTTTCCTGCGCTGCTGGATGCCATGGCGGGGTCGGACGCGGTGTGCCTGCGCGAACTGACCGCGGCCCTGTGCGCCGACCATCGCGTGCTGGAGGCTCGGTGGCGGACGCTGCGGCAGGTGCTGGAGCAGGTGGCCGCTGGCGCTCCCGCGCCCTTGCTGGCTGCCGATGTGCAGGGGCTCGTGGATATGTACGCGCAACACATGGCACGCGAAGAGGCCGAGTTGCTGCCGATGGCCGCGCGTCTGCTGAGCGATGCCGAGCTGGACCGCGTGGGTCTGGCCATGCGCGCCCGGCGTGGCCTGGTCAGCGCGGAGGTGCCGGCGCCTGCCACCGCTGCCGCAAGCGACGCCCGCGCTCAACACGGAGGCGACCTGCGCATTCAACCGCCCCGCGTGCAGGGCCTGGAACTCGAGCCAAGGCCAGCATCGAACGACACCCTCTAACGACACGCTCGAACAACGCCAGACGCGGGTAAGCTCCCCATCATGGAAATCAGTCATTTCAACGATCTGCTCGCCGCCGCCCGCACGCAGCCTGAACCGCAACGCTTGCTGATGGTGTTCGCCACGGCCAGCCTGCCGGCTGGCGCCAGCGCCGAACAACAGGCCCGCTTCGAAGCCGGCGAGTCCGGCGAGCTGGCGCCGTTGATGTGCGTGGGCAAGGACCCCGGCGCGCTGGCCGATTTTGCGGCGCTGACCGATGAAGCCAGCGCCTTGGGCGCGGACTGGGCGCTGGTGTTTGCCGCTGCGCTGTCTGGCACGGGTGGCCGCCCGCCCAGCGACAGCCAGGTGGACGCCGCGCTGCAGCGCATGGTCGAGGCCGTGAAGTCAGGCAACCTGTCGGGGCTGATTCCCTTTGATCGCCAGGGCGAGGCGGTGCAGCTGGATTAATCCGGCCTTAGGTCGCCTGGCTCACGGCGGCAGCAGGCAGCAGGCAGATCGTCAGCAGGGCCGTGGCATCGGCCAGCGCCAGCAGCGCATGCGGCTCGCCGGCAGCCAGGTGGATCAACTGGCCGGCGGCCAGGCGGCGGCTGAGGGTCGGCGTCGTGAACTCGATCAAGCCTTCGATGCACTGCACGGTGATCTCGCCAGCCACCTTGTGCTCGCGCATGGCCTTGCCGCTGGGCAGCACCAGGCGCACCAGTTCCATCTGGGGCGACTTGAAGAACGCACTCGTGACTTGCTGATGCAGCGCGGCCCCGAGTGGCTGAACGTCGATGATGTCGCCTGAAGCGGCGTGTGCCTGGGCCATGGTGGTGCCTCCTTACAGTCGCGTCGATTCTTCGTCGCATGCACCGGTTCGCACATGCGCCACGTAAGGCCCGGTGCCGGCGTTGTCGGCGTGCGCCGCGGGTACGAAGCCGCCGCGTTGCACGTCGAAGACATGCACCTCGCCATCTTCGATCACATAGTGCCAGCCATGCAAGGCCAATGTTCCCGCCTCGACCCGTTCACGCACCATGGGGTAGTCCATCAGGCGCTCCAGCTGCAACACCACCGCACGCTGCTCGGTGCGACGCCACACCTCGGGCCCGGGCTCGGCCACCGGCAGCACCGCTTCGCGACCGAGTTCAAGCCACCGGGCCAGGTTCTTGGCCGCCGCGGGCACCTCACCATACAGCGCGCGGATGGCACCGCAGTGGCTGTGGCCGCAGACCACGATGCGCTGCACCTGCAGGGTCAGCACCGCAAACTCGATCGCCGCCGCCGTGCCGTGAAAGCCCTGGCTCTGGTCATACGGCGGCACAAAGGCACCCACATTGCGCACCAGGAACAACTCGCCCGGCCCAGCGCCCGTGAGCAGATAAGGCACCAGGCGTGAATCGCTGCAGCCGATGAACAGGGTCAGCGGGTGCTGGCCGTCATCGACCAGCAGCCGGAAGTGGGAGCGATGGGGCGGAAACGCATCGGTGTGAAAGCGCTGCAAGCGCTCCAGCAGTTCGTCGGGCACGGCACGGTCCTCGTCAGCCGCGGCTGCGTCATTGCACCAGCGGCGAGGCCGCGGCTTCCAGGTCGACCCCTTCCACACGCGCCTGCCCGGCCAACAGTTGCAGGTATTGCCGCAGTGCGGTGGTGAACGTCTGCTGGCGCAGTGCCTGCGCCACGGCCGACTTCACGGCCTCGAAAGCGGGCACCACGCCGGGCTCACGGGCCAGCACCTCCACCACGTGCAACCCGAAGCGGCTGTGCACCAGGCGCGGCAGCACGCCCACCTCGGTCTTGCCGAACAGTTCGCGCGCGAACTCCGGCGCGCAGTCGTCGCTGGTCAGCCAGCCCAGCGCACCGCCCTCGGCGCCGCTGGGGCAGTTGGAAGTGGCCGCCGCTGCCATCGCAAAGCGGTCTTCACCGTCCGGCGTGGCACAGCGCACGTCGAGCAGGCAGCCTTCGGCGCGCTGGCGCAGGGCATTGACGTCGACCCCGGGGGTGACGGCAAACAGCACATGACGCACTTGCACGCGTTCGCCGACGGCATAACGTCCGCTTTGTGCAGCATGGTGGCGGCGACAAGCTTCCTCGGACGGCTGCGGCACAAACAGTTCGCGGTCGAGCAGGGCTTCGATGGCCGCGCTGGCGGCTTCGCTCATGGCGCCGCCCGATGGCACAGGGTCATCGCCGGGCAGCAGCCCTGCTTGCATCGCGGCCTGGCGCAGCAGTTCCGAGCAGGCACGCTGGCGAAGTTCTTCGACAGACAGTGCTTCCGTGTCGTCGCACAGGGCGACGGCGTTGACATGGGGCAGGGACAGCGGGTTCAGGTTCATGGTGATTTCCTTGCAGCGCTCAGAGGCTGAGAGTTTTTCGAGCGTGGACCTCAGCCCGCACGCCGCGGCTGGTTCTGACCGCCCGGCACATTGAGCCGGCGCGAACGCACCAGTTGGTAGGGGCGGAACAGGTAGGCCACGGTGCCGAAGCCGCTCCACACGTGCACCAGGCGGCTGAACGGGAACAACAGGAAGATCGTCATGCCCAGCAGCATGTGCACCTGGAAATGCCACGCCACGCCGATCACCAGGCTCGCATTCGGGCTGAAGAGCACGAGGCCCTGCAGGTAGTTGGCCAACCTCAGCATGGTCTGCGGATCGGACACGTGGCTCAGCGATGCCGGCAACGTGGACAGGCCGATCACCAGTTGCACCCACAGGATGACCAGGATCGCCAGATCGGTGCGGTGGCTGGTCAGGCGGATGCGGGGATCGAAGATGCGCCGGTGCAACAACAGGCTCAGGCCGATGAAGCAGATGAGGCCGGCAATACCGCCCGCCACCACGGCCACCAGCTGCTTCTGGGATGCGCTGACCAAGTACTCATAGATCCAGTGCGGTGTGAGCTGACCAAACAGGTGGCCGAAGAACAGGAACAGGATGCCGGCATGGAACAGGTTGCTGCCCCAACGCAACTGGCCGGCGCGCAGCAGTTGCGACGAGTCGCTCTTCCAGGTGTATTGGTCGCGGTCGAAGCGGGCCAGGCTGCCCATCAGGAAGACGGCAAGACAGACGTAGGGGTAGACGTTGAAGGCGAAGTTGTGCAGGGTGTTCATGCCGATGCTCCTGTGGCGGGTTGGGCGGCCGGGTGGGACGGCGCGGCGGGCTGGGCGGCCGCGCGGGACGGCGCGGTGGCCAGGGCCGGGTTCTTGACGATCTGGATCGGCTGCGGCTGCCCGGGCTTTGCCTGGCCCTGGGTCGAGCAGCCGTCGAAGGCCATCGGCTCGGCCCAGCTCTCGTCCAGTTCAGGCTCAACCGGCACGGTGACGGCCTGCGCCTTTTCGCCGGCCAGGTCCAGCAGCGCTGCCAGCACGCAGGCGTGCGCGGCCTCGCGGCGCAACAGCGCGCTGAAGATCACCTGCAGGATGTGTGCGATCTCGCCCAGGAAGGCCTTGGCCTGCACCGCGGGCTGCGTCGAAGCGTACTGAAGCACGACGGTCAGGTGGTCGGGCAGTTCGCCCGGCGCCAGAAACAGGCCGGCGGCCTCGAAGGTCTGGCACAGGTCCACCATGGCAGGGCCGCGGTCACGGCTGTCGCCGTGCACGTGCTCGAACAGGTGCAGCGCGGTGCCACGGCCGCGGTCGAAGAGTTCGACGTGGTCGGCTTCCACGTCCAGCGCGCGCCGGTTGGCCAGGCGGCTGATGAGCGCGTCGAGTTCAGCCAGACGCGCCGGGTTGAGCGCGCGCTCGTCGTGCAGCGCGGCCTGCAACTCGGGCAGGTGCGCGCGCAACTCGGGGCCGGGGTAGCTCAACAAGTGAGCGAGCACGCGCAGCGTGCGGGAGATGGACTTCATGTGCATTCTCCAGAACGGGACTGGCAACGCCGATTTCCCGCATCAACGATGGCCCTGCGGACGCCACGGAACCGGCTCTGCCGGGCCGATGGGGTCGCCCCCTGGGGAGGTGAGAGAAGGG
>JBBQMM010000360.1:0-4868 GCA_038328935.1 Burkholderiales bacterium | reverse complement strand
GCTATCTGGGTGGGGGCAAGCGCCAGATTGGTTTCGAAGCGCGCGCGGCGCAATCCGATGATCCGGAAAACACCATCACCTCAGTCAAGCGCTTCATGGGTCGCAAGCTGGCCGACATAGCGGGCACGGCCAAGCTTCCTTACCGTCTGGTCGACCACCCCGGCATGGTGGCGCTGGCCACGCGTGAAGGCGACAAGACGCCGGTCGAGATTTCCGCCGAAATTCTGGCCACCTTGCGCCAACGCGCCGAAGACACCTTCGACACCGACGAGCTGTTTGGTGCCGTCATCACCGTGCCGGCCTATTTCGATGATGCGCAGCGCCAGGCCACGAAGGACGCGGCGCAGCTGGCAGGCCTGAACGTGTTGCGCCTGATCAGCGAACCGACAGCCGCCGCCGTGGCCTACGGCCTGGACAACGGCAGCGAAGGCCGGTACGCCGTCTACGACCTGGGCGGTGGCACCTTCGACATCAGTCTGCTGCGCCTGACGCAGGGCGTGTTCGAGGTCGTGGCCACCGGCGGCGACGCGGCGCTGGGCGGCGACGACATCGACCAGCTGGTGGCCGACTGGGCGCTGGCCCAGGCCGGTCTGCAAGCCTCCAGTGCGCACGACAAACGAGCTGCGCTGGTGGCTGCGCGTGCCGCCAAGGAAGCCTTGAGCACCGCCCACCAGACGACCTGGCAGGCCGGCCTGGTCGCAGGCCCGGTGCAGGTGGCGCTGAGCCGTCACCAACTCGAGGCGCTGGCACGCCCGCTGCTGGACAAGACGCTGGCTGCCGTGCGCAAGGTCTTGCGCGATGCCAAGCTGTCCCGCGACGAAGTGCAAGGCGTGGTGATGGTGGGCGGCAGCACTCGCATGCCGCTGGTGCGCGCGGCGGTTGGCGAACTGTTCGGCAAGCCGGTGCTGACGAATGTCAACCCCGACGAGGTGGTGGCCATCGGTGCCGCCATCCAGGCCAACGCGCTGGCCGGCAACGCCAAAGACGGCGAGTTGCTGTTGCTGGACGTGATTGCGCTCAGCCTGGGGCTTGAAACCATGGGCGGCCTGGTGGAACGGGTGATCGAACGCAACACCACCATCCCGGTGGCGCAGGCGCAGGAGTTCACCACCTTCAAGGACGGCCAGACGGCGATGGCCATTCACGTGCTGCAGGGCGAGCGCGATCTGGTCAGTGAATGCCGTTCGCTGGCGAGGTTCGAGCTGCGCGGCATTCCGCCCATGGTGGCTGGCGCTGCCCGCATACGTGTCACCTTTCAGGTCGACGCCGATGGCCTGCTCAGCGTGACGGCGCGCGAGCAGATCTCGAGCGTCGAAGCGTCGGTGGTCGTCAAGCCCAGCTACGGGCTGGCCGACGACCAGATCGCGCAGATGCTGAAAGACGGTTTTGCTCACGCCGAGCACGATATGGCAGCCCGTTCGCTGCGCGAAGCGCAGGTGGACGCCGAGCGCATGGTGCTGGCCACGCGTTCAGCGCTGGCCGCGGATGCTGCACTGCTCACAGACGATGAGCAGCAGACCCTGCGCCAGCTCATTGAAGTCACCGAAGTCACCGCCCGCAGCCAGGACAGCGCCGCCATCGAGGCCGCCACCAAGGTGCTGGCCGAAGGCACCGAGGCCTTCGCCGCCGCCCGCATGAACCAGGGCATACGGCAGGCCTTGGCCGGCCGCCGCCTTGAAGAGGTCTGAAGACCGAAGTCACCTAAACCCTATGCCCGTCATCCGCATCCTTCCCCACGCCGAGCTGTGCCCTCAGGGCGACACCATCGAAGCTGCCGCCGGCACTTCGTTGTGCGAGGCCTTGCTGGAAAACGGCATCGCCATCGAACACGCTTGCGAGATGAGCTGTGCCTGCACCACCTGCCACGTCATCGTGAAGGAAGGCCTGAACTCGCTGGGCGAGATGGACGAGAGCGAAGAAGACCTGCTCGACCGCGCCTGGGGACTCACGCCCACCTCGCGCCTGAGTTGCCAGGCCATCGTCTCGAACCAGGACGTCACGATCGAGCTGCCCAAGTACACCATCAATCACGCGCGCGAAAACCACTGAGCGGCTGTCGCTCGATCCAGCCCGCTCGAAACACTCTCAGCCTCTGAACGGGTGGTTGCTGCATGAAGATCCTGGGCATCGAATCGTCCTGCGATGAAACCGGCGTGGCGCTGGTGCAGGCCGAGATGCCAGCCGACGGGGGTGACGCCGACGGGCTGCCAGCCCCTCGCCTGTTGGCCGATGCCCTGCACAGCCAGGTGGCCATGCATGCCGACTATGGCGGCGTGGTGCCCGAGCTGGCGTCGCGTGATCACGTGCGGCGGGTGTTGCCGCTGGCGCGGCAGGTGCTGGCGCAGGCCGGCTGCACCGTGCAGGAGCTGGACGTCATCGCCTACACGCGCGGTCCGGGCCTGGCGGGTGCGCTGCTGGTGGGGGCCGGTGTGGCGGTGGCCCTGGCTGCGGCCTTGGGCAAACCGGCGTTGGGTGTACATCATCTGGAAGGCCATCTGTTGTCGCCTTTTCTGGCCGACGACGCACCGCGCTTCCCCTTTGTCGCGCTGCTGGTGTCGGGGGGCCACACGCAGTTGATGGACGTGCAGGGAGTCGGCCGCTACCAGCTGCTGGGCGAGACCATCGACGACGCGGCTGGCGAGGCCTTCGACAAGAGCGCCAAGCTGATGGGGCTGGGCTATCCCGGCGGGCCGGCACTGGCGCGGCTGGCCGAGCAGGGCAGCGACAAGGCTTTTGCCTTGCCCCGCCCACTGCTGCACAGCGGCAACCTGGACTTCTCGTTTGCAGGCCTGAAGACGGCGGTGATGACGCAGCACCGCAAGCTGGGCCCGTCACCCAGCGCGCAAACGCTGGCCGATCTGGCTGCCAGCACACAGGCTGCCATCGTCGACGTGCTGGTGGCCAAGACGCTGGGTGCGCTGAAGGCCACGGCTGCGCGGCGTCTGGTGGTGGGCGGTGGCGTGGGCGCCAACCGCCGGCTGCGCCAGCAGCTGGATGCCGCTGCTGCGCAGCGCGGCGTGCAGGTTCACTATCCGCCGCTGCACCTGTGCACCGACAACGGCGCCATGATCGCGCTGGCTGCTGCGCTGCGGCTGCAGCACGGCAAGGCCGTGTTGCAACACAGCGGAGCGTTTGACGTGCGCCCGCGTTGGCCGCTGGACCAGATCGACGCGGTCTGAGCCGCGAGGAACAGGGTGCAGTCCTAAAATTATTGAATTCCGAAAGTTGCTGGGCTCCCCAATATGGCGTCGCCCATGGAATTCAGATGTGACCCTCCTTCGCCTTTTCAAGATCTCGACATTGAAGTGAATCCAAATCGACGCGCGCTGCTGGCGCTGCCGCTAATCTTTGCTGCACCAACCTTCGCTGCACCACCCTTCGGTGCACCAACCTTTGCTGCACAAACTTTGGGTGCACAAACTTTGGGTGCACCAGCGCCAACGGCCGCGGCTGCCGCCGACGGAAGCCGCGAGCCGATCCGGCTGGCGTTGGTGGAGGGCCTGTCGGGCCCCTTTGCCAATGCGGGTGAAGCGGTGTTTCGCAACCTGCTGCTGGCCACCGAGCGCATCAACCGCAGCGGCGGCGTGCGTATCGGTGGCGTGGCGCGGCCACTGGCGCTGTTGCGCTTCGACAGCAAGGGCAGCACCGAAGAAGCCTTGTCCACCCTGCGCGGCGCGCTCGACCAGCGCATCGGTTTCATCCTGCAGGGCAACAGCTCGGCGACGGCTGCTGCCATCATCGACGCGCTGGACAAGCACAACGAACGTGAGCCGCAGCGACGTGCGCTGTTCCTGAACTACTCGGCGGTCGACCCGGCGCTGACCAACGAACGCTGCAGCTTCTGGCATTTCCGGTTCGATGCACATGCCGACATGCGGCTGGCGGCGTTGACCGACGTGCTGCAGACTGACCTGGGCGTGCAGCGGGTGTTCCTGATCGGACAGGACTACAGCTTTGGCCAGCATGTGCTGAAGCAGGCACGGCAGCTGATCGCCGCCAAGCGGCCCGACGTGCAGATCGTGGGCCACGAACTGCACGCACTGGGCAAGGTGCGGGACTTCCTGCCCTACGCCGCGAAGATCAAGGCCAGCGGCGCGCAGGCCGTGCTCACGGGCAATTGGGGCAACGACCTCACACTGCTGGTGCGCGCACTGCGCGAAGTGGGCAGTGACGCCAAGCTCTACACCTTCTATGGCAACGCACTCGGTGCACCGGCTGCCATCGGTGAAGCGGGCATCGGCCGCGTGCTGGCCGTGGCCGAATGGCACCCCAACCTCGGCGGGGCTGCGTCCGATGCCTTCCACGCCGAGTTCAGGCAACGCTTTGTGCAGCCGCAGGACGACTACGTACACGTGCGCCTGCAGCTGATGGTGGAGATGCTGGCCGCGGCGATGGAGCAGGCCGGCAGCACCGAGGCCGCCGCCGTGGCCCGCGCCCTGGAAGGCATGGATGCCAAAGGCACCGCCATCGGTGCCTGGCACCCCGCAACCATGCGTGCTGGCGACCATCAACTGCAACAGCGCTTGGTCGTCAGTCAGATGGAGCGTGCCGGCAGCCCGGGTGTGGCGCGCGAAGTGGAAGGCTCGGGTTTCGGCTTCCGCACCGTGCGCCGCCTGGATGCGGCGGCCGTCGCGCAGCCGCACAGCTGCCGCATGAAGCGGCCTGACTGATGTCCCGCTACCCCCAACCGCCCCAACCAGGAAGCACCATGCGCGCCGCCATGCAGGTTTTGCCCGGCTCCAAGATCCGCGAAGTCGCCAATGCCGGCCTGGGGCGCAGCGACGTGCTGGCCTTCTGGTTCGGTGAGAGCGACGAGGTCACGCCAGAACCCATACGCCAGGCCGCGGCCGATTCGCTGCTGCGCGGCG
>JBBQMM010000359.1:0-4868 GCA_038328935.1 Burkholderiales bacterium | reverse complement strand
CGGCCTCCAACGCGCACACCGCGGCGCGCACGGTGACCGAGCTGACTGCCGTCACGACGGTGACGCTGCTGGGCACGGGCCAGATCATCACGCCGGTGGTGGTGACGCTGCCCGAAGCGGTGGAAGACGATCTGGAACGTTATGAAGGCATGCTGGTGACGCTGAACGGGCCGTTGACGGTGTCGCAGAACTTCTTCCAGGGCCGTTACGGTCAACTCACCTTGTCCATCGGCGGCCGGCTTGAAACACCGACCAACCGCTACCGCCCCGGCACGGCCCAGGCGCACACACTGGCCAACGAAAACGCGCGCCGGCGCATCATCCTGGACGACGGCAGCAGCCTGCAGAACCCGAACCCGACGCCCTACCTCGGCGCGCAGGCGCTGCCGCGGGCCGGCGACGTGATCAACGGCTCGATCACCGGCGTCATCGACTTCGGCCTCGCCA
This sequence comes from Burkholderiales bacterium, assembly GCA_038328935.1. Taxonomy (GTDB): domain Bacteria; phylum Pseudomonadota; class Gammaproteobacteria; order Burkholderiales; family Burkholderiaceae_C; genus Rubrivivax. The sequence continues at coordinate 4,421 of JBBQMM010000359.1, read as the reverse complement.
CCAACAGCAACACCGACCCCGGCGACTACAAGATCCACCCGCTTGCAGCGCCTGCCTTTGCCGTTGCCAACCCGCGCAGCAATGCACCTGAAGCCGTGGGCGGCAACGTGAAGGTGGCGAGCTTCAACGTGCTGAACTACTTCACCACTTTCACCAACGGCAGCAACGCCGCCGGCCAGACGGGCCAGGGCTGCAGCCTGGGCAACACAGTCACCGCCGGCAACTGCCGCGGCGCCGACAACCTGAACGAATTCCTGCGCCAGCGCACCAAGATCGTGGAAGCCATGGCCGCCATCGACGCCGACGCGCTGGGCCTGATGGAGATTCAGAACAACGGCAACACGGCCGCGCAAAACCTGGTGGACGCACTGAACACGCGCCTCGGCGCCACGGTGTACGCCACTGCGGCACTGCCGCCGCAGGGCACCGGCACCGACGCCATTCGCGTAGCCGTGATCTACAAGCCGGCGCGTCTGACTCCGCTGGGCGCCCCTCTGAGCGACACCGACGCCATCAACAACCGGCCGACGCTGGCGCAGGGCTTCGTGATGGCCAACGGCGAACGCTTCTCGCTGGTCGTCAATCACTTCAAGTCGAAGGGCAGCTGCCCCTCCGTCGGTGATGCCGATTACGCTGGCAACTTCGACGCTGGCGACGGCCAGGGTTGCTGGAACCTGCAACGCAAACTGCAGGCGCAGCGCCTGCGCAGCTTCGTGGCCCAGGTGCAGGCGGCGACGGCCAGCAACGACGTGCTGCTGGTGGGCGACTTCAACGCCTATGCGCAGGAAGACCCGATCTTCGAGCTCACCAGCAGCGGCTACGTCGACCAGATCGGGCGCTTCAACAGTTTCGGCTACAGCTACGTCTTCAACGGTGCCGCCGGCCGCCTGGACCACGCCATCACCACCGCCACCCTCTCGCCGCGCGTCACCAGGGCCGTCGACTGGCACATCAACGCCGATGAAAGCCCGCTGCAGGACTACAACACCGAGTTCAAGGCCCCGTTGACCACCTGCGGCGGGCTGTGCCCGCCTGATCGTTACACGACGGCACCGTGGCGCGCGTCGGACCATGACCCCGTGGTGGTGGGCCTGTCGCTGTACAAGACCATCACCGCCGCGCTCACCAGCACCGCGGTGGTGGGCACCGCGGGTGACGACATCATCGTCAGTGGCGCCGGCCGCCGCACGCTGACCGGCGGTGGTGGCAACGACTGGTTTGTGTTCAGCGCCGGTTTTGCCGGCGGCGCCACCCTCTCCGACCTGTCGGCCGGCGACCGCATCGACCTGCGTGCGGTGCTGCAGAACCTGGGCATTGCATCCGCAGCGCCGATCGCGCAGGGTTACCTGAAATGCGCGCCCAGCGCGGCCGGCGCGGTGATCAGCATCGACCCGGACGCCAGCGGCCCGGCGCTGCCGCGCGCGATGCTGCTCATCAGGGGCCAGGGCTGCAGCGTGCTCGACGCCAGCACCTTTGTTCAATGACCAACTAACGTCATCAAAGCCACAGTGAACCCACGCCAAACCCACGCCATGAAAACACCGAACCCCCTGCGCAATCTGCTGGCCGCCACCACGCTGGCCCTGGCCGGCTTGTCGGCACAAGCCGCTACCGTCGACTACACCGGCCTGGTGGACTCCGGCCCACTGGCGGTCAGCAGCTTCGACGGCCGCTTTTCCTACGCCGACCCGGCTGCCGGCTTCGATGGCTCGGTGGACCTGGGCAGCTTCACGCTGAACTTCAACGGGCAGACCTACACGCTGGCGTCGGGCGACCTGCCGGCGTTGGCCTGGTTCGGGGCCGGCAGCTTTCTGGGCATCGACTACGTGGACCTGGACTCGTTCGGCACCGCGGTGCAGCTGACGGCGGGCTTCACCGACCTCAGCGAAGCAACCTTCAGCTACCAGCCGGCGGGGGCCGCGCAGGGGCTGGGTGGTTTCATCAGCTTCACCGCGGTGACAGAGCCTTCGCCGCTGCTGCTGCTGCTGGGCGCTGGGGCCTGGATGGTGGCCACCCGCCGCCAAACCACGCTGAGGACGCTGTAGCCGGGTGAACTGCGGCGCGGGGCGCGGGGATCTCCCACACCCTGCATGCCAACAACACGCTGCAACGGCTGTGCGCACCGCACGCCCTGCCGATGTAAGCACGAAAGCACGAAAGCCCGTGCCCGTTTTTCTCGAGTGCCGGTGCCCATGCATTCACCCTCACCCCGACCCTCTCCCTGAAAGGGAGAGGGGGCAAGACAAAGCAGCCACCAAGCCGGCGTCACGGCTGGGCTTCTGCTCCCTCTCCCTGCCAGGGAGAGGGTTGGGGTGAGGGTGCAATGCCGGCCCTCCGACAGTGCCTTCGCGCATGCATGCACCCTCGTCCCAGCCCTCTCCCTGAGAGCATCCAAGGCCCCTGTCGGCGCCCGGCGTTCGCGGAGAAAAAAGGGCGTCACGGCCAGGCCTTTGCTCCCTCTCCCTTTCAGGGAGAGGGTTGGAGGCGAGGCGGGGGTTTCGAGCCGCATGCGGCGAGCCCGCTGAGCGATGCCGGCTTGCAGGCCGGCATGCGCACTGCAAGTGAGGGTGCAATGCCGGCAAATCAACGACTTGGAAGTTTTGTTTCTCATGAGCATCCCAGGCCCCTGTCGGCGCCCGGCGTTTGCGAAGTAAAACAACTTCTGGTTATGAAGTTGTCCTTCGATATTTTGTTTACTTGAGAGCACAACAGCACAAGCGCCCAAGCGCCCGATCGCCGAGCCTTCAAGCTCGGCGCCTGCGGCCGGCCGCCAGCAGCGCCCGACTGGCCGAGGCCGATAATCGTCACGTGACCACCGCTGTTTCGCAGCCCTCGCGCCTGGCGCTCTACCTCGACCTCATCCGCTGGGACCGGCCCGCCGGCTGGCTGCTGCTGTTGTGGCCGTCGCTCAGCGCCCTGTGGATTGCGGCTGACGGCTGGCCGGGCTGGCATTTGTTTGTGGTGTTCGTGGCGGGCACCGTGCTGATGCGCAGCGCCGGCTGCTGCTTCAACGATGTCGCCGACCGCGAATTCGACCGCCACGTGAAACGCACCGCGCAGCGACCGGTGACGCGCGGCGCGGTGTCGGTGAAAGAGGCGCTGGTGCTGGGCGCGGCACTCGCGATGGCGGCCTTTTTGCTGGTGCTGAGCACCAACGCGCCGACCATCATGCTCAGCGTGGCGGCGCTGGCCGTGACGCTGATCTACCCCTACGCCAAGCGTCTGATGAACATGCCGCAGGCCGTGCTGGGCGTGGCTTTCAGCTTCGGCATTCCAATGGCTTTTGCAGCCGCGCAAGGTGGCACCGAGTGGAGTCTGCAGGCCGTGAACGCCGCCGTGCCGCCCCACGCCTGGTGGCTGCTGCTGGGCAACCTGTGCTGGGTGCTGGCCTACGACACCGAATACGCGATGGTCGACCGCGACGACGACCTGAGGATCGGCATGAAGACCAGCGCCATCACGCTGGGCCGCATGGACGTGCCCGCGGTGATGCTGTTCTACGGCTTGTTTCTGCTGACCTGGGCGCTGCTGGGGCGTGCGCTGGGCCTGGGCGTCATCTTCCTGCTGGGCATCGCCGCGGCAGCGGCGCAGGCCGTCTGGCACTACACGCTGATACGCCACCGCCAGCGCGAGGGCTGCTTCAAGGCCTTTCGCCTGAACCATTGGTTGGGTTTTGCCGTCTTCACAGGCGTTGCGCTGGACCTGGCGCTGCGCTGAAGGCGCGGCCGAGCCGTGGCTGCCAGTGGACGACAGGGTAAGCCTGGGTCAGGGCTGCGCTCAACCGTGCCCGGATGGCCGCAAAATCGCGGCTTCGTCTTCACGCACCCGACAGGAGCACCCGCCATGCGCATGACCCGCCTACTCACCATCGCCGCTGCACTGGCCCTGGCCGCCGCCGGCGCCCAGGCTCAGCAGTTTTTCCGCATCGGCACCGGTGGCACCGCCGGCACCTACTACCCGGTGGGCGGCGCCATCGCCAACGCCGTCAGCCAGCCGGGCAAGATCATCGTCACCGCGCAGGCCAGCAACGGCAGCGTGGCCAACGTCAACGGCATCCAGGGCGGCGCGATGGAAAGCGGCTTCTCGCAAAGCGACGTCGCCACCTGGGCGCAAAAAGGCACCGGACTGTACGAAGGCAAACCCAACGTGCCGGGCCTGCGCCTGATTGCCAATCTGTACCCCGAGAGCGTGCACGTGGTGGTGAAGAAGGGCAGTGGCATCAAGAGCGTGGCCGACTTGAAGGGCAAGCGCGTGGCGCTGGACGAACCCGGCTCGGGCACGCTGGTCAACGCACGCGCCATCCTGGCCGCGTATGGGCTGAAAGAGTCGGACATCAAGCCCGAGTACATCAAGCCCAACCAGGCCGGTGACAAGATGAAAGACGGCTCGCTCGACGCCTTCTTCTTCACTGGCGGCGCACC
>JBBQMM010000358.1:0-4890 GCA_038328935.1 Burkholderiales bacterium | reverse complement strand
CCGGCCGTTCAAGAAAAATATCCGACCAATTCGGTAAAGAATATAGAACCTGGGGGTCCGCTGAAGTCCCCAGACGCAGCGGGTACGCGGCCTCCATGCTAATCTGCCAGGTTCCGACTGATCAGCACGCCGTTCTTGCGACCGGATATCTCGCCTTTGTAGGCTTCGTAGCCGTCGAAGATGTTGCTGATGAGACCGGTGCCACGGGTCAGGTTCATGAACTCGTTGCTGAAGCCAATCAGGCCGCGGGCCGGGATGCGGTACTCCAGGCGCACCCGGCCGCGACCGTCGGTCTCCATGTTGACCAGGTCACCCTTGCGCTCGCCCAGCGCCTGCATCACGCCGCCCTGGTGCTGATCTTCGATGTCGGCCGTCACCAGTTCGATGGGTTCGTGCTTCTCGCCGTCGACCTCATGGAACACCACGCGCGGCTTGCTGACGGCCAGTTCATAGCCTTCACGGCGCATGTTCTCAAGCAGGATGGTGAGGTGCAGTTCGCCGCGGCCGCTGACTTCGAAGATGCCGTCTTCTTCAGACTCCTTGACGCGCAGCGCCACGTTGGACTGCAGCTCTTTTTGCAGCCGGTCCCAGATCTGGCGGCTCGTCACGTACTTGCCTTCACGGCCGGCCAGCGGGCTGTTGTTGACGCAGAAGTTCATCGTCAGCGTGGGCTCGTCCACGTGCAACATGGGCAACGGCATCGGGTTGACGAGGTCGGTCAGCGTGACGCCGATGCCGATGTCCTCGATGCCGTTGACCAGCACGATGTCGCCTGGGCCGGCCTCGGTGGACGGGATGCGCGCCAGACCCTCGAAGGTCAGGACCTGGTTGACACGGCCCTTCCAGCTCTTGCCGCCTTCTTCCGGCGTGCCCGAGCACACCAGCACGTCCTGCATCGGGCGCACGGTGCCGGCAGTGACGCGGCCGACGCCGATACGGCCCACGAAAGTGCTGTAGTCCAGCGATGAAATCTGCAGCTGCAGCGGCGCGTTCGGGTCGCCCTGGTGCGCCGGCACATGGCGCAGCACGGTGTCGAACAGCGCGCTCATGTCGGTCGCCCAGGCCTCGCCCTCCGTGCCTTCGGTCAGCGAGGCCCAGCCGTTGAGGCCTGACGCGTAGATCACCGGGAAGTCCAGCTGCTCTTCGGTGGCCCCCAGTTTGTCGAACAGCTCGAAGGCAGCGTTGATCACGTAATCGGGCCGCGAGCCGGGCTTGTCGACCTTGTTCACCACCACGATGGGCTTCAGACCCAATGCCAGCGCCTTCTTGGTCACGAAGCGTGTCTGTGGCGTCGGACCTTCCTGCGCATCGATCAGCAGCACCACACCGTCCACCATGCTCAGCGCACGTTCGACTTCGCCGCCGAAGTCGGCGTGGCCGGGTGTATCGACGATGTTGACGTGGGTGTCCTTCCAGGTCACGGCACAGTTCTTGGCCAGGATGGTGATGCCCCGCTCACGCTCGATGTCGTTGCTGTCCATCACGCGCTCGGCCACCTTTTCGTTTTCACGGAAAGTGCCGCTCTGGCGCAGCAACTGGTCGACCAGCGTGGTCTTGCCATGGTCGACGTGGGCGATGATGGCGATGTTTCTTATGGCGTGGGTCATGGGTGGTCCTGAACTTCGATGGGGCTGAGCAGGCGGTCGGCTATCAGCTCGCCTGCAGTGATGTGGGCCGTGCCGAGGAAGGCGGGGCTTTGGTGCGTGTCGGTGGCAGCTCGGTAGACGCGCACGGCGTCGGCGTCGGCCAGCGTCACGCGCCGGCGCAGGCCACACAAGAAGCGGCCGGCTTCGTCGTCGGGCAGGCACACCTGCGGCCAACCCGCCACCAGCACCTCTGGGGGCAACAAAAGCGCAGCACGCTCCTCGCTTGACAGTGCGGCCAGGGCTTCGATGCTGATGGCGTCCTCCACCCTCAGGGCACCACTGCCGGTGCGGCGCAGCGCGCTCAGGTGTGCTCCGCAGCCCAAGGCCTCGCCGATTTCTTCAGCCAGTGTGCGGATGTAGGTGCCCTTGCTGCAATGCACGTCGATGACCAACTCGTGATCGTGCCATTCAATGATGTCGATGCGATGAACGACCACCGCACGGGCGGGCCGCGCGACTTCGATGCCCTGGCGGGCATATTCGTACAGCGCCTTGCCTTCGTGCTTGAGCGCCGAATGCATCGGCGGCGTCTGCTGCAGCGCGCCAACGAAACTTGCGCAAGCGCTCTGGACCTGCGCGCGATCAATGGTCACCGGGCGCTCTTGAAGCACCTGCCCTTCGCGGTCACCCGTGCTGGTGCGCTGGCCCAGGTGCAGCGTGGCGCGGTAGTGCTTGTCGGCGTCCAGACTGGCTTGCGAGAACTTGGTGGCGGCGCCGAAACACAGGGGCAGCAGCCCCGTGGCGAGCGGGTCCAGCGTGCCGGTGTGGCCACCCTTTTCCGCCCGCAGCAGGCCCTTTGTCTTTTGCAGCGCGTCGTTGCTGGTCCAGCCCAGCGGTTTGTCGAGCAGCAGCACGCCATGCAGCTTGCGACGCGGCAGCCGGGCAGGCTTGGCGTCAACGGTGGCAGCTACTGGCGAGCTCATTCGGCGTCTTTGGCAGCCGGTGGCGCCACCTCATCGCCGTCTTCCTTGGCGCGCGTGGCGTTGGCGCGGCTGATCAGCGCCGACAGCTCCAGCGCGCGTTCGGTGGTGCGGTCGAACTGGAAGTGCAAGGTGGGCACGGTGTGTATCGAAAGGCGCTTGAAGAGCCCATTGCGCAGGTAGCCGGCGGCTTCGTTGAGCGCCACTTCGCAGGCCGCGGTGTCACCCAGCAGCAGCGAGAAGTAGATCTTGGCGTGCGCGTAGTCAGGCGTCACGTCCACGCTGTTGATGGTGACCAGGCCGATGCGCGGATCCTTCAGGTCGCGGATGAGCTCGGCCACATCGCGCTGGATCTGGTCGGCCACACGAAAGCTGCGGTTGGGGGTGGCTTTTTTGTGTCGCATGCGAGTTGGCGAGGGGCTTGCCCGAGGATGCCTGCACCAAACACAAACCCCGCCTTCCTTTCGGTCGGCGGGGTTTGCTGGATGGGTGCAAATCCGCCGTTAGAGCGTACGGGCCACTTCCTTCACTTCGTAGAACTCCAACTGGTCACCTTCCTTGATGTCGTTGTAGTTCTTCAGCTTGATGCCGCACTCGTAGCCTTCCTTGACCTCGCGCACATCCTCCTTCATGCGCTTGACCGATTCGAGCTCACCCGTATAGATCACGGTGTTATCGCGCAGCAGGCGGAAGCGGGCATTGCGGGTGACCTGACCGGCGGTGATCATGCAACCGGCCACGGTGCCGATCTTGCTCGCCACGAACACGGTGCGAATCTCGGCCGTGCCGATGGTTTCTTCGCGCTGCTCGGGCGCCAGCATGCCCGTCATGGCGGCCTTGATCTCGTCCACAGCGTCATAAATGATGTTGTAGTACTTGATCTCGACGCCATTGCCTTCGGCCAACTTGCGCGCACCGGCATCGGCCCGCGTGTTGAATCCGATGATGACGGCCTTGCTGGCGATGGCCAGGTTGACGTCGCTCTCGCTGATGCCACCCACCGCGGCGTGCACGATCTGCACCTTGACCTCGGCCGTGGTGAGCTTGAGCAGGCTCTGCGCCAGTGCTTCTTGCGAGCCTTGCACGTCGGCCTTGATGATGAGCGACAGCGTCTGAGCCGCCGATTCGCCCATGTTCTCGAACATGCCTTCGAGCTTGGCCGCTTGGCGACGGTTCAACGTCACCTCGCGGTACTTGCCTTGACGGAAGGTGGCGATTTCGCGGGCACGGCGCTCGTCGGTCAGCACCATGAATTCATCACCGGCCTGCGGCACATCCGTCAGGCCCTGAATTTCCACCGGCACCGACGGACCGGCTGCTTCGCAGGCCTTGCCGTCTTCGTCCAGCATGGCGCGCACGCGGCCATAACTGCTACCCGCCAGCACCACGTCGCCCTTGCGCAGCGTGCCGCTTTGCACCAGCACGGTGGCCACCGGGCCGCGGCCCTTGTCCAGGCGGGCCTCGATCACCAGGCCCTTGGCGGCAGCCGCCGTCGGCGCCCTCAGTTCCAGCACTTCGGCCTGCAGCAGCACCTGCTCCAGCAGCGTGTCCACGCCGGTGCCCATCTTGGCAGAGACGCCTACAAACGGCGATTCGCCACCGAAGTCTTCAGGGATCACGCCTTCGGCCACGAGTTCGCTTTTCACGCGCTCCAGGTTGGCATCGGGCTTGTCGATCTTGTTCATGGCCACGACGATGGGCACACCAGCGGCCTTGGCGTGCGCAATGGCTTCCTTGGTCTGCGGCATCACGCCGTCGTCAGCCGCCACCACCAGGATGACGATGTCGGTGGCTTTGGCTCCGCGCGCCCGCATCGCGGTGAAGGCAGCGTGGCCTGGAGTGTCGAGGAAGGTGATCATGCCGCGCGGCGTTTCCACGTGGTAGGCGCCAATGTGCTGCGTGATGCCACCCGCCTCACCCGCGGCCACACGGGCACGGCGGATGTAGTCCAGCAGCGAGGTCTTGCCGTGGTCGACGTGACCCATGACGGTGACCACCGGTGCGCGCGGCAACTGCTCGGCATCTTGCGTGGCTTGTTCCTCTTCGGTGAACGCCTCCGGGTCGTCCAGCTTGGCCGCCAGCGCCTTGTGGCCCATTTCTTCGACCACGATCATGGCCGTTTCCTGGTCCAGCTGCTGGTTGATGGTGACCATCTGACCCAGCTTCATCAGCTGCTTGATGACTTCGCTGGCCTTCACGCTCATCTTGTGTGCGAGGTCGGCGACCGAGATGGTTTCTGGCACGTGCACTTCCTGGACCAGCGCCTCGGGCTGCTGCGCCGCGAAGCCACCGTGGTCGTCGCGATCACCGCGGCGTGCGCCGCC
>JBBQMM010000357.1:0-4897 GCA_038328935.1 Burkholderiales bacterium | reverse complement strand
CGCTTGACGCGGCTGTTGTCGTTGCGTGCGCTATCAGCGGGCAGCCCGCCGGGCTTCGCTTCGCCCGCCAGCGCGCCGCGCTGCACCTTCATCTTGTGCGCCGTCTGCCAGGTGCGGATGATGACCTCGCCCACACGCCCCATGGCCTGGCTGTCGCTGCTCATCATGCTGATGGCGCCCAGGTCGTGCAGCACGTCTTCGGCGGCAATCGTCTCGCGCCGAATGCGGCTTTCCGCGAACGCCAGGTCTTCGGCGATGCTCGCATCGAGGTGGTGGCACACCATCAGCATGTCCAGGTGCTCGTCCACCGTGTTGGCGGTGTAGGGCATGGTGGGGTTGGTGCTGCTGGGCAGGAAGTTGGCCTCGCCCACCACGCGCAGGATGTCGGGTGCGTGGCCGCCACCGGCGCCTTCGGTGTGAAAGGCGCACAGCGTTCGGCCCTTGGTGGCGGCGATGGTGTCTTCGACGAAGCCGCTTTCGTTCAGCGTGTCACTGTGGAGGCTGACCTGGATGTCGGTTTCTTCGGCCACGCCCAGGCAGCAGTCGATGGCCGAAGGCGTGGTGCCCCAGTCTTCGTGCAGCTTCAGGCCGATGGCGCCGGCCTGCACCTGCTGGCGCAGCGCCTCGGGCCGGCTGGCGTTGCCCTTGCCCAGAAAGCCCAGGTTCATGCTGAAGGCTTCGGCCGCCTGCAGCATGCGCTCCATGTTCTGCGGGCCGGGCGTGCTGGTGGTGGCCAGGGTGCCGGTGGCCGGGCCGGTGCCGCCGCCCAGCATGGTGGTCACGCCGCTCATCAGCGCTTCTTCGATCTGCTGCGGGCAGATGAAGTGGATGTGGCTGTCGATGCCACCGGCGGTGACGATCATGCCCTCGCCAGCGATGATTTCGGTGCCCGGGCCGATGACGATGTCCACCCCCGGCTGCACGTCGGGGTTGCCGGCCTTGCCGATGGCCGCGATGCGACAACCGCGGATGCCGATATCGGCCTTGACGATGCCCCAGTGCTCGATGATGAGCGCGTTGGTGATGACGCAGTCCACCGCTTCATGGGCGCCGGGGCCGTTCACGGCCTGGCTTTGGCCCATGCCGTCGCGGATGGTCTTGCCGCCGCCGAACTTGACTTCTTCGCCGTAACCGACGGGCTGGCCGTCAGGCCCGGTCAATCCCAGTCCGGCGCGCAGCGTGAAGTCCTGCTCCACCTCGACGATCAATTCGGTGTCGGCCAGCCGTACCCGGTCGCCCACCGTGGGGCCGTACATCTCGGCGTAGGCGCGTCTTGAAAGCGTGGCCATCTCAGACGGCTCCTTGAACCAGACCGCGGAAGCCCCACACCTGGCGTGCGCCGGCATAGGCCACCAGCGTGACGGTGCGTTGCTGGCCGGGCTCGAAGCGCACAGCAGTGCCGCTGGCGATGTTCAGCCGCATGCCCTGCGCCGCTGCACGGTCGAAACGCAGCGCGCTGTTGGTCTCGGCGAAGTGATAGTGCGAGCCCACCTGTATGGGCCGGTCGCCGGTGTTTTCAACCACCAGCGTGTGGGTGGGCCGGCCAGGGTTCAGCTCGTGGACGGGGCCGTCGGTGAAGAGTTCGCCGGGGATCATGGGCGGCCCTTCACTTGCGGCTGCGCCACCACAGCGCGGCAACAGCGGCCACCACGGCCGCAGCGACAAAGCCCCAGCTGTCGCTGGCGTGCCAGTGGCTGGTTCCGGGCAGGCCGTGGCCTTCGTGCGCGCAGGCGACTTGCACAGCCAGCAGCAGCGGGACGGTGGTCAGGATGTGCTTCATCGGTGCCTCTTCAGCAAATGGGTTGATGCACGGTCACCAGCTTGGTGCCGTCGGGGAAGGTGGCTTCAACCTGGATCTCGGCCACCATGTCGGCCACACCGTCCATCACGTCGTCGCGCGTGAGCACGGTCTTGCCGTCGCCCATCAACTGCGCCACGGTCTTGCCATCGCGCGCGCCTTCCATGATGGCGGCGCTGATCAGCGCCACGGCCTCGGGGTGGTTCAGCTTCAGCCCCCTGGCGCGGCGGCGTTCGGCCAGCAGCGCGGCGGTGAAGATCAGCAGCTTGTCTTTTTCGCGCGGCGTCAGGTCCATGGTGTTCAGGGTTGCGGTGTCCGAAGCGGCAGCATTGTGGACGTGTTGCGAGCAAGCGCAATGCCAGCGCACCCGCAGATCCGCCCCGTGCTTGTGCGCCGACGCTACGAGGCCAGCGCACAAGCAGCGGCACTCCGGATGGCGTCGCAACGGACGAACGCACCAAAGGGATGCGTCTGCGACTGCTCCTGTCGCGGGCGCCCCGAAAAGGGTCCATCTCCTGGTGCATCCAGACCCCGCTGCCGGGCATGTCGTGCACCGCGCTTGGTTGGCACAACCCTTGCAAACACCGCCATCGAGGAGTTCTCAATCATCAGCCCTGCCTCGGGCCTCATCAGGAGCTAGACACATGAAGCGCAGGTTTGCACTCAAGACGGCGGTTGCCGCCGCAGTCGCCACAGCAGCCACGGCCACACTGTTCACGGCACCCGCCTTCGCGCAGTCCGGCGGCACCATCAAAGTGGGTGTGCTGCACTCGCTGTCCGGCACCATGGCCATTTCAGAGACGGTGCTGAAAGACGTGGCGCTGATGGCCTTCGACGAGATCAACGCCAAGGGCGGCGTGATGGGCAAGAAGATTGAAGCCGTGGTCGTCGACCCGGCTTCCAACTGGCCGCTGTTTGCCGAGAAGGCCAAGCAGCTGATCACGCAAGACAAGGTGGCCGTGGTGTTCGGCTGCTGGACCTCGGTCAGCCGCAAGAGCGTGCTGCCGGTGTTTGAAGAAACCAACTCGCTGCTGTTCTACCCCGTGCAGTACGAAGGCGAAGAGCTCAGCAAGAACGTGTTCTACACCGGCGCGGCGCCCAACCAGCAGGCCATTCCGGCGGTTGAATACCTGATGAGCAAGGACGGCGGCAGCGCCAAGCGCTGGGTGTTGCTGGGTACCGACTACGTGTACCCGCGCACCACCAACAAGATCCTGCGTGCCTTCCTGAAGGCCAAGGGCGTGGCCGATGCCGACATCATCGAGGAGTACACGCCCTTCGGTCATTCGGACTACCAGGGCATCATCGCCAAGATCAAGAAGTTCGCTGCCGAAGGCAAGAAGACGGCCGTCGTCTCCACCATCAACGGCGACAGCAACGTGCCCTTCTACAAGGAACTGGGCAACCAGGGCCTGAAGGCCACCGACGTGCCGGTGGTGGCCTTCAGCGTGGGTGAAGAAGAACTGCGCGGCGTCGACACCAAGCCGCTGGTGGGCCACCTGGCGGCCTGGAACTACTTCATGTCCATCAAGAGCCCCGCCAACACCGAGTTCGTGAAGAAGTGGAGCGCCTACGCCAAGGCCAAGGGCATTGCCGGCCACAAGGACAAGCCGCTGACCAACGACCCGATGGAAGCCACCTACCTGGGCATCATGATGTGGAAGCAGGCGGTTGAAAAAGCCAAGTCCACAGACACCGACAAGGTGATCGCCGCGATGGCCGGCCAGACCTACCAGGCGCCGGGTGGCTTCATGTCCACGATGGACAAGGAAAACCACCACCTGCACAAGCCGGTGTTCATCGGCGAGATCAAGGCCGACGGCCAGTTCAACGTGGTGTGGAAGACCAAGGGCCCGGTGGTGGCCGACCCCTGGAGCGACTACATCGCCGAGAACAAGGGCAAGGCCAACGTGCCGATGAAAAAATAGCCCCCCCGAAGCGGGCTGCGCCCGCCTCCCCCCCGGGGGGGGCGACGCCAGCGGCCGGGCAGAGCCCGTTCCGCGGCGTCTGCTGGAAGGGTCGGCCGTGCTTTGCACGGCCTCTTCTGAACCAGAGCATCGGCTGCAAGGCCGTTGCTGTAGCCCACCTCCTTCATGGTTCCCATTGGTCAACTCATCGGCCGCTGGCTGTTGGCGTTAATGCTGGCGGCATTGTGGGCAACCGCAGGCAGCGCCCATGCGCTGACCCAGGCGCAGGCACTGGCCATCGCCCAGGGCGAAACAGACGCCCGCATCGAAGCGCTGGCCAAGGCCACCGCCGAGACTGCCGACGGCCTGGCACCGTTTGTACGCGCGCTGCTGGACGACGAAGTGAAGGTGGCCGGCGAACGCGTGTGGCTGGTGCGCGATGGCCAGGCCAGGGACGCACAAACCGGCGCCGAGACGCCGCTGCCCGAGAGCGCGGAAGATGTCGTCAACAACAACCGCATGCGGCAAGAGCTGCAAGCCGCGCTGGCGGGCTTGCAGCTCTTCTCACCCGAGCGCAACCTGCGCAGCAAGGCCATCGACGAACTGAAAGACAGCGTCGATGAAGCCAGGCTGCCATTGCTTGATAAAGCACTGCTCGCCGAGACCGATGCCGAGCTGAAAGCGCGCCTGGAGCAACTGCGCGCCGCCGCGCTGCTGTCGTCGGGCGACAAGACCAAACGGCTGCAAGCCGCCAAGCTGCTGGGCGCCAGCCAGTTGCCGGCGATGGCATCGCTGCTGACCGAACGCATGGCGGCCGAGGCCGACCTCGAAGTGAAAGCCGCCATGGCCGTGTCGATAGACGCCGTGCGCAGCCGGCTCGTCTGGGGCGAACGCCTGGGCCTGCTGTTCACCGGCATCAGCCTGGGCAGCATCCTGCTGCTGGTGGCGCTGGGACTGGCCATCACCTACGGCCTGATGGGTGTCATCAACATGGCGCACGGCGAGCTGCTGATGATCGGCGCCTACGCTACCTATGCGGTGCAGAACTTTTTCAGATCGGCACTGCCGGGTCTGTTCGACTGGTACATCGTGGCCGCCATACCGCTGTCGTTCCTGGCCGCAGCCGGGGTGGGCGCGGTGATGGAACGTACCGTCATCCGCTGGCTCTACGGCCGGCCGCTCGAAACGCTGC
>JBBQMM010000356.1:0-4905 GCA_038328935.1 Burkholderiales bacterium | reverse complement strand
ACCAGGCCCTCGACAAACAGGGCGTTCAGCGTCACGAAGAGCTCGAAGTCGGCCATGCTGCTGACCGTCCCTGCGTACTCTTCGCCCAGGTGCTCGCGCATGTAGCGGCACTTGAGCCAGGCTTCAACGTCGCGGCTGGCTTCGTCGGCGCGGCGTTCGTTGGCGCTGCAGTGGCCGCCAGCGGCCTCCCACAGCGCCATCTCGGTGCTCATCGGCTTGGCGGCCCCTGCCACGGGGCGCGCGCCCCGCTTGGGTTGCAGCACACGTGTCTTCGCGTTGGCCGCCAGGTGGTAGCGCTTGCCCGCCAGCACGGCCTTGATGACGCGGTGCACCAGCAAGTCGGGATAGCGCCGGATGGGGCTGGTGAAGTGGGTGTAGCCGTCGTAGGCAAGACCGAAGTGCCCGCTGTTCTTCGCGGTGTAGATGGCCTGCTGCATCGACCGCAGGAGCATGGCATGGATCTGCGCAGCATCGGGCCGGTCCTGTGTGGCCTTGGCAATGGTCTGGATCTCGGCAGGCTTCGGGTCGTCGCTGAGATGCACGCCCACACCGAGTGCGCGCAACTGCGCCTGCAAGGCGATGCGCTTCTCGGGCGTCGGCCCCTCATGCACGCGATACAGACAGGTGTGGCCGGCTTCGGCAATGAACTCGGCTGCACAGACGTTGGCCGCCAGCATGGCCTCTTCGATCAGGCGGTGGGCCTCGTTGCGGGTGCGCGCCACGATGCGTTCGATGCGACCGTTGTCGTCGCAGATGATCTGTGTTTCGGTGGTCTCGAAGTCGATGGCACCGCGCCTGGCGCGCTGCTTGAGCAGCGCGCGGTAGACCTCATGCAGGTGCAGCAGATGCGGCACCAGATCAGCGCGCTGCTGGGCTTCGGGCCCGCGCGTGTTGGTCAACAACGCAGCCACTTCGGTGTAGGTCAGCCGCGCATGCGAGTTGATCACCGCCGGATAAAACTGAAACGCATCGATGCTGCCGTCTTCCAGCACCACCATGTCGCACGCCATCGCCAGCCGCTCGACGCCGGGGTTCAGCGAGCACAGGCCGTTGGACAGCTTTTCCGGCAGCATGGGGATGACCCGGCGCGGAAAGTAGACCGACGTGGCACGCTCATACGCGTCCTCGTCCAGTGCCTCGCCCGGCTTGACGTAGTGGCTGACGTCGGCGATGGCGACAATCAGGCGCCAGCCCGAGACGGCGCTCTTGCCGCGGCCGCGCACGAAGGGCTCGCAGTAGACGGCGTCGTCGAAGTCACGCGCATCTTCACCATCGATGGTGACGAGCGCCACGTCTCGAAGGTCCACCCGCTGCTTGCGGTCGGTCGCGCGCAGCTTCTCCGGCAAGGCTGCTGCCTGGGCCAACGCTGCGGGCGAAAACTCGTGCGGCACTTCGTACTTGCGCACCGCAATCTCGATTTCCATGCCGGCATCGTCAATCTCGCCCAGCACCTCGGCCACGCGCCCAGCAGGCTGCGAATGCAGCGAAGGCGGCTCCGTCAGTTCGACGACCACGATCTGCCCGGCAGCGGCGCTGGCGGTGGCGTTTTTCGGAATCAGAATGTCCTGGCCGTAGCGGCTGTCTTCGGGGGCCACCACCCAATGCCCACCTTCGAGCAGCAGACGGCCGATGATGGGCGCCTTGCGCCGCTCGATGATGTCGAGCACGCGGCCCTCGGGCCGACCCTTGCGATCAACACGTTGCACGCGCACACGCACGCGGTCGCGGTGCAGCACCGAGCGCATTTCCTGCTCCGGCAGGTAGACCCAGGGTTCGCCGGCGGTGTCGGGTACGACGAAGCCGTGGCCATCGCGATGGCCCTCTACGGTGCCCTCGACTTCGGCCAGCAAAGAAGCGCCCATGGGAGCGTCATTCGATAGGTTCTTGATTTTGATGATACGATCCTTGGCTCTTGAAAGCTTGAACACCTTGCCCAGGTGGCGGAATTGGTAGACGCACTAGTTTCAGGTACTAGCGCTTAACGGCGTGGAGGTTCGAGTCCTCTCCTGGGCACCAGAAAGGCTTCTGGAGATTGATTGATAGACACGGTGGCCGGCACGAAAGTGCCGGCCATTTTGCTTTGTCCGGCTGAGGCTGGGCACGGAGAGCGGCGCAAGCCCGCTCAGACCCGAGATTCGGCAGCCACTGGCCAGCGCCCACCCGGCCAGCAGGTGCCGCCACGCCGGCCTTGCTGGTGAACGGCCGTCACACCGCGAACTTCTTGGCCAGACCCTCGGGGCGCAAATCGTCGTACTCTTCGAAAGGCTGGTGGATCCACGGGCTGGTGGGCAGTGATTCGACATGGTAGTCAGGCACATAGGTCGACACCCCTTTGACCCAGATCACCGCCGCACGCAGCTCGCGGATGGAGGCCATGCCCCGCAGACGGTCCACCACGGCCCGCAGGGTGTGACCGGTGTCGGCCAGATCATCGACCAGCAGCACCCGCCCGGCCAGCTCGCCCTTGGGCATCGTGATGTACTTGGCCATGTCCAGCCGACCCTGGATGGTGCCGGCTTCGGCGCGATAGGAACTGGTGGACATGATGGCCAGTGGCTTGTCGAGGACACGTGACAGCACGTCGCCGGGCCGCATGCCGCCGCGGGCCAGGCACAGGATCTGATCGAACTCCCAACCGGAATGCGCAACCTTCAGTGCCAAGCGCTCGATCAGCAGGTGGTACTCGTCCCAGGAAACGTACAGGTGTTTGCCGTCGTCGGTGAGCATGCTCGGAATCTCCTCGGTGATGGATCTGTGGCCGCTGCGGCTTCACGCCTCTCAGCCTCTCAGGCTCGGTATGGGTGGCGCAGCATGATGGTGTGCACGCGGTCGGGCCCGGTGGACACCATGTCGATCGGTGCGCCGATCAAGGTCTGCATGCGCTCGAGATAAAGTTTGGCATTGGCCGGCAGCTGCTCCCAGTGGGTCAGGCCCGCGGTGGTCTCGGCCCAGCCTGGCAAAGACTCGTACTGCGGCACACAGGCCTCGATGTCGTCGGCATCCAGCGGCAGCACGTCCGATGTGGTGCTGCCAATCTGATAGCCGGTGCAGATCTTGATTTCCGGCAAGCCATCCAGCACGTCGAGCTTGGTGATGCACAGGCCGGACACGCCGTTGATGATCATCGACCGCTTCAGCGCTGCCGCATCCAGCCAGCCGCAGCGGCGCGCGCGGCCGGTGACAGTGCCCCGCTCCTGGCCCACGGTGGACAAGTGATGCCCCACCGAGCCGACCTCGTCGATGCCCAGCTCGGTCGGAAACGGACCACCCCCCACGCGCGTGGTGTAGGCCTTGGTGATGCCGAGCACGTAATGCAGCATGCCCGGCCCCACGCCTGAACCTGCAGCCGCGTTGCCGGCCACGCAGTTGCTGGAAGTGACGTAGGGATAGGTGCCGTGGTCGATGTCCAGCAACGTGCCTTGCGCACCTTCGAACAACAGGTTGTCACCGGCCAGATGGGCCTGGTGCAAGCGGTAACCCACGTCGGCCATCAGTGGGCGCAGATGTTCTGCAGCCGACAGCGCCTGGTCGAGCATCGGCTGCAGCGGCAACGCCGACGCGTGCAACACGGTCGTCAGCTCGGCATTGTGCAGCTCCAGCAGGCTGCGCAACTTGGCTTCAAAGCGCGCTGGATGCTTCAGGTCTTGAACGCGCAGCGCACGGCGAGCCACCTTGTCTTCGTAAGCCGGCCCGATGCCTTTGCCCGTGGTGCCGATCTTGCCGCTGCCGCTGCTTTCGCGCCCGGCCTCGCGGGCACGGTCGAGCTCGCCATGGATGGGCAGGATCAGCGGGCATGACTCGGACAGGTACAGACGGGAGCGCACATCGATGCCCAATTGCTCGATGCGAGCAATCTCCTGCAGCATGTGCGCAGGGTCGACCACCACGCCATTGCCGATGTAGCAGGCCACGCCGGCACGCATCACGCCCGACGGAATGAGCTGCAGCGCGGTTTTGCGACCGTTGATGACCAGCGTATGGCCCGCATTGTGGCCACCCTGGAAACGGACCACACCTTGTGCATGATCGGTGAGCCAGTCGACGATCTTGCCCTTGCCTTCGTCGCCCCACTGGGTACCCACGACCACCACATTGCGGCCAGCGCCACGCCGTACGGCTGCTTGCATGTTCAGTCAGTCCTTCTGCTTCAGGGTCGTTGTTGAATGCTGGTGGAATCTGGCACGTCCAGCGGCTGCAGCACCCAGTGGTCTGCAACGCGCACCAGCTCGCGGTCGCACTCGAAAGCCGGCGCCGGGACACCGTCGCCAGGCAGCACCGACAGCACTATCTCGCCGGCATCGCGCAGGCGCCGTACGGCGTTGCGCAGCGCCGGCTCTTCGCTCCACGGTGCGCGTATGGCCAGCGGTGCCGACGTAGGCCTGGCCACCAGCGCCAGCGACTTGAGGTCGAGGCTGAAGCCCACCGCAGGGCGGTTGCGGCCAAAGACGGCACCTACTTCATCGTAGCGCCCGCCACGCGCCAGCGCGTCGACACTGCCCGGCGCGTAGATCGCGAAGCGCATGCCGCTGTAGTAGGCGTAGCCGCTCATGTCAGAAAGGTCGAAGCCGATCTGCAGCCCTTCAAACGTGCTGCGCAGGTGCGCGGCCAGCCAGCGCAAGTCCTGCAAGGCCGTGCTCACCAGCGGGCGCTGCGGCAGCACCTGTGCAGCCGCGGCCAGCACTTCGTCGCCCCCGTACAGGCGCAGCAATGCTCGCAGTCCCTCGCGCGCTGGCGCCGGCAGGTGCTGGGTCAAAATCGCCAGTGCCGAAGCGTCCTTCTCGCTCAGCGCCTGCACGATGTCCTGCAGGTGCGCGGCCTCCAGTTTCACGCCGGCCAGCACGCCGCGCAGCACGCGCGCATCGGCCAGATCGATCAGCATCGGCCCGCCCACCGCCGCCTGCAGAC
>JBBQMM010000355.1:0-4924 GCA_038328935.1 Burkholderiales bacterium | reverse complement strand
TTACGCCAACACCCACCGCCATCACCGTCAGGAATCCCCATGAAAACCAAAGCCGCCGTTGCCTGGAAAGCAGGCCAACCACTGACCATCGAGACCGTCGACCTGGCCGGCCCGCGTGCCGGTGAAGTGCTGATCGAAGTCAAGGCCACCGGCATCTGCCACACCGACTACTACACGCTCAGTGGCGCCGACCCCGAAGGCCTGTTCCCCGCCATCCTGGGCCACGAAGGCGCCGGCGTGGTGCTCGAAGTGGGCGCCGGCGTGCCCTGGCTCAAGCCCGGCGACCATGTCATCCCGCTGTACACACCCGAGTGCCGCAACTGCAAGTTCTGCCTGTCGCGCAAGACCAACCTGTGCCAGAGCATCCGCGCCACGCAGGGCAAGGGCCTGATGCCCGACGGCAGCAGCCGATTTTCGATCAGCGGCAAACCTATCCTGCACTACATGGGCACCAGCACCTTTGCCAACCACATCGTGGTGCCGGGCATCGCGCTGGCCAAGATCAGGCCCGACGCGCCGTTCGACAAGGTCTGCTACATCGGCTGCGGCGTCACCACCGGTGTGGGCGCGGTGCTGTTCACGGCCAAGGTGGAGGCGGGTGCCAACGTGGCCGTGTTCGGCCTCGGCGGCATCGGCCTGAACGTGATCCAGGGCGCGAAGATGGTGGGTGCCGACAAGATCATCGGTGTCGACATCAACCCGGGCCGCGAAGCGATGGCGCGCAAGTTCGGCATGACGCACTTCATCAACCCGAAAGAACATGCCAGCGTGGTGGACAGCATCGTGCAGCTGACCGACGGCGGCGCCGACTACAGCTTCGAATGCATCGGCAACACGCAGGTCATGCGCCAGGCGCTGGAGTGCACGCACAAGGGCTGGGGGCGCAGCATCATCATCGGCGTGGCCGAGGCCGGCGCCGAGATCAGCACGCGGCCGTTCCAGCTGGTGACCGGCCGCAAGTGGGAAGGCTCGGCCTTCGGCGGCGCGCGCGGCCGTACCGACGTGCCCAAGATCGTCGACTGGTACATGGACGGCAAGCTCAACATCGACGACCTGATCACGCACAAGTTGCCGCTGGAACGTATCAATGAAGGCTTTGAGCTCATGAAGCGGGGCGAGTCGATTCGCACCGTGGTGGAGTTCTGAGGCCATGGACACACCCGTGGACACACGCATCGACAAACCAATCGACCCACCCATGGGCCCACTGAAGGGCCTGGAACTGCTGGCCGAGCACGGCTGCTTCGGAGGTGTGCAGCGCTTTTACAGGCACAGCTCCGAAGAGGTGGGCCTGCCGATGCGCTTTGGCATCTACCTGCCGCCGCAGGCGTTGCAGCAACCAGGCATGCAGCAGCAGGCGTCAGCGGCGAGCGTGCCGTTGCTCACCTGTCTGGCCGGCCTGACCTGCAACGAAGAGACCTTTGCCAGCAAGGCCGGCGCACAGCGCAGCGCGGCCCACCACGGCATCGCGCTCCTGATGCCCGACACCAGCCCGCGGGGGGCCGGTGTGGCGGGCGAAGACCACCACTGGGAATTCGGTGTCGGCGCGGGCTTCTATCTCGATGCCACACAGAGCCCCTGGTCAGGCCACTGGTGCATGGAGAGTTACCTGGTGCGCGAGCTGATTCCCGGCGTGGCCGCGCATTTCGGTCTGGATGGCCAGCGCCTGGGCCTGCTCGGCCACTCGATGGGTGGCCACGGTGCATTGACGCTGGCGCTGCGCCACCCGGGCCTGTTTGCCAGCGTGTCGGCGCTGGCCCCCATCTGTGCCCCGTCCCAATGCCACTGGGGCCGGCAGGCTTTCACCGGCTATCTGGGGCAGGACGAAAGCACCTGGGCGGCACACGACGCCAGCCAACTGATGGCTCGTTGCACCACGGCGCCGTACCCGAAAGGCATACTGGTCGACCAGGGCCTGGCCGACCAATTCCTGGCCGCTGAGCTGCACCCCGAAGCCCTGGAGGCGGCCTGCCTGAAAGCTGGGCAGCCGCTGACATTGCGTCGGCACGCCGGATACGACCACGGCTACTTTTTCATTGCCAGTTTCATGACCGACCACCTGCGGCACCACGCCGACGCGCTGTTGACCGGCGCTTGAACCCAGGTTGAATGAACAAGACGCCGACACAGCACCCGGTGATCGTCGCCGGCGGTGGCATCGGCGGCCTGGCGGCCGCTTTGGCGTTGACGCGCCAGGGCTACGCCGTGAAGGTGCTGGAGCAGGCGGCCGAACTGGGTGAAATCGGCGCCGGCATCCAGCTCGGCCCGAATGCCTTCTCGGCCTTCGACGCTCTGGGCATCGGTGAACGGGCGCGCGGCCGCGCCGTTTACACCGACGAGATGGTGATGCACGACGCCCTGGACGAAACGCTGGTCGGCCGCATTCCCACCGGCGCGGCCTTTCGGCAGCGCTTCGGCAACCCGTATGCGGTGATCCACCGTGCCGACGTGCACAAGTCGCTGCTCGAAGGGGCGCAGGCCTCCGAGCGCATCGAGGTGGCCACGTCCACCAGCGTGCAGCGCGTGGAGCAGGACGACGACGGCGTGACGGTGTTCGACGCCCAGGGCGGCCGGCACCGCGGCGTGGCGCTGATCGGTGCCGACGGTGTGAAGTCGGCCGTGCGCCGGCAGTACGTGGGTGACGAGGCGAGGGTCTCTGGGCATGTGGTGTACCGCGCGGTGGTCGAGCGCGCGGACTTTCCGGCCGACCTGCAGTGGAACGCGGCCAGCATCTGGGTCGGCCCCAACTGCCATCTGGTGCACTACCCGCTGCGCGGCGGCGAGCAGTACAACGTGGTCGTCACCTTCCACAGCCGGCAGGTGGAGCAGTGGAGCGTCTCCGAAGGCAGCTTCGATGAAGTGCAGAGCTACTTCAAGGACATCTGCCCGCGCGCACGCCAGCTGATCGACCTGCCCAAGAGCTGGAAGCGCTGGGCCACCGCCGACCGCGACCCTATCGGCCAGTGGACCTTCGGCCGCGCCACGCTGCTGGGCGACGCTGCCCACCCCACGCTGCAGTACCTGGCGCAGGGCGCCTGCATGGCGCTCGAAGACGCAGTGACGCTGGGCGAGGCGCTGCGGGTGAACGAGGGGCGTTTCAACAAGGCCTTTGCGCTGTACGAGCACTCGCGCGTGGCGCGCACCGCGCGCATCGTGCTGTCGGCGCGCGAGATGGGCCGCATCTTCCACGCCCAGGGCGTGGAGCGGCTGGTGCGCAACGAGCTGTGGCAAGGCCGCACGCCGGAACGTTTCTACGACGCGATGGAATGGCTTTACGGTTGGCGCCTGGACAATTGCCTGCGGCAATGACCCACCGCCGCGGCGCGCCTTTGGCACTTCGCCCACAAGCGTGCGCCGCCAGCGGCCGCCTGGTTGAACCGGAGACCTGAGTGAACGACGACACCGAACTGGGCAAGCTGTCAGACCTGCCACCCGCCTATGTGCAAGCCCTGCGCAGGCTCAACCTGGTGCCGCTGTGGCCCAGCCTGCGCGGCGTGCTGCCGCCGCACAAGCCGCGGCTGAACACGCGTGCCACCGTGTGGCACTACGCCGACATCAAACCCTTGCTGTTGCAGGCCGGTGAGCTGACGCCGATTGAAAAAGCCGAGCGCCGCGTGCTGGTGCTGGCCAACCCGGGCCACGGTCTGGACAAGATGCAGGCCAGCGCCGCCATCTACCTGGGCATGCAGTTGCTGCTGCCCGGCGAATGGGCGCCCAGCCACCGCCACACGCCCAACGCCGTGCGCATGGTGGTGCAAGGCGAGGGCGCCTGGACCACGGTGGACGGCGAGAAGTGCCCCATGCACCGCGGCGACCTGATCCTCACGCCCACCGGCCTTTGGCACGAACATGGACACGATGGCGACAAACCCGTCGTCTGGCTCGACGTGCTGGACCTGCCGCTGGTCTACTACATGGAAGCCAGCTATCACGTCAACGGCGAGCGCCAGGTGCAGCTGCCTGGCCGCGGCGACCGTGCCTACACCCGTGGTGGCCTGCTGCCCACGCCGGTGTTCGAGCGCGGTCTTGAGACAGGTCCGGCGCGCCGCGGCAAGGCCTACCCGATGCTGCGCTACCCGTGGCTGGAGGCGCGTGCCGCGCTGCTGGCGCTGGCCGAAGACCGGCCCGCGCAGCAGGCGGTGCAGCTCACCTACGCCAACCCCGAAACCGGTGGCCACGCCGAAAACATCCTGGGCTTCTATGCACTGATGCTGCGACCGGGCCAGACGCTGCAACTGCCCGTGCGTTCACCGGCGATGGTGTTCCACGTCATCGAAGGCGCTGCGCAGGTAGAGATTGAAGAGCAGCAGTTCACGCTGGCCGAGGCCGACACCTGCTGCGCACCCGGCTACACGCCGGTGACGCTGCGCAACGCCTCAGCTAGCCAGCCGGCATTCATCTTCATCGCCGACGAAACGCCGCTGCACCAGAAGCTGGGCGTGTTCGAGGTGCGTGGCTGACCCGCAGACCGGCGTGTATTGCGGGTTGACCTGCTGCTGATCAAGGCCGCAGCAGCTTTCCCGGCGCATCATTTCGCCGGTTTCATTGCGCAGCGGAGATCGGATGAAGAACGTCGTCAGCATCAGCCTGGGTGCCAGCAGCCAGGATTTCGACTTCAAGACCTCGTTCCTGGGCCAGCCGATGCGGCTGCGCCGGCGGGGCACCGACGGCAGCCTGGCCAAGGCGCTGAAACTGGCGCGCGAAGCCGACCAGCAGGCCGACGCTGTCGGCCTGGGCCTCGTCAAGGACAGCCACCGCATCGGCGCCGCCAGCTACATCCAGTGCGACGGCGCGCGCCTGCAGCAGGCGGTGCGACGTGTGCCCGTGACCACCGGCGCCCGGCTGGGCGAGATCTTCCTGGAATGGGCGGTACGCCACACGCAGAGCGAACTGGGCCACTATTTCGACAACGCCAACGTGTTGT
>JBBQMM010000354.1:0-4932 GCA_038328935.1 Burkholderiales bacterium | reverse complement strand
GGCCAATGACGACCCGCTCACCGGACTGCCGAACCGGCGCGTCTTCGTCGAGCAGCTCAGCGCCGCGCTGCCGCGCGCCTCGCAGTCGGGTCACAAGCCGGCGCTGCTGCACATCAACCTCGACCGCTTCCGGCTTGTCAACGAAACGCTGGGCCATGGCGCCGGCGACGCGCTGCTGGCCGCCGTGGCGCAGCGGCTGCACGCCAGGACGCGCGCGCAGGTGGGCCTGATCGGCAACCGGTCGGGCGACGGCAACTTCCTGGCCCGCGTGGGGGGTGACGAATTCGCCCTGCTGCTGCCGGCCGTGGAGAGCGCAGAGACCGTAGGCCGCGTCGCGCGGCAGCTGCTGGCCGCGCTGGCCCAACCGATCAGCATCGACGGCCGCGAGCTGGTGGTGACACCCAGCATCGGCGCCGCGATGTACCCCGATGACGGCCCCGACGCTGCCACGCTGATGCGCAACGCCAACGTGGCCATGAAGCATGCCAAGGACAGCGGGCGCAACACCTTCCAGTTCTATGCCCGCGACCTGAACAGCGCGTCGCTGGAACGGCTGCTGCTCGAAACGCAGTTGCGCGGCGCCATCGGCCGGCAGGAGCTGGAACTGCACTATCAGCCCAAGGTGAGCCTGGCCACGGACAGCATCATCGGCGCCGAGGCCCTGCTGCGCTGGCGCCACCCCGAGCTGGGCCTGGTGCCGCCGGGGCGCTTCATCCCGATTGCCGAAGAGTCGGGGCTGATCGTCGAGCTGGGCGAGTGGGTGATTCACACCGCCTGCACGCAGATGGCGGCCTGGCGCCAGTTGATCGGCTGCGATGTCAAGGTGGCCGTCAACGTGTCGCGCCACGGTCTGGTCTCGGGCGCGTTGGCACAGGTGGTGCAGGCCGCCATGTCACGCAACGCCATCCAACCAGGGCAACTGGTGCTGGAGCTGACCGAGAGCATGCTGATGGACCGCGTGGAAGCCACCGCGGCCAAGCTGCATGAACTGCGTGCATTGGGCGTGGAGCTGTCCATCGACGACTTCGGCACCGGCTATTCGTCGATGAGCTACCTGAAGCAGTTTCCGGTGCAGGAATTGAAGATCGACCGCTCGTTCATCAACGGCACGCCGCAAGACCGCACCGATTCGGCGATCGTGCGCGCCTTGATCGTGCTCGCACACAGCCTGGACATGCGCGTCGTGGCCGAGGGCGTGGAGCGCGAAGAACAGCGCGCCGCGCTGCTGGCCCTGGGTTGCGACATCTATCAGGGCTTCTTGTGCAGCCCGGCGGTGCCGGCGCCGGCCTTTGCGCAAGCGCTGGCTGCTTGCAGGGCGCGCCGCCAGTAGCGGGCCAGCCAGCGCAAGCCTTCAACCAAAGAGACCCACCGCGTGTTCAAGACACTCAAGTTCCGCATCGCCTTGCTGTGCATCGCTGCCAGCGTGCTGACCGCCCTGGGCGTGACGGTGTCGGTGCTCAGCGTGACGCAAGCAAACCTGCAGCTGCAGTTGCTGGACAGCGACCGCAACGACCGCATGCGCACGGCAGAGCTGATGGCCAGCAAACTCGAAACTTTGAAGGAAAGCCTGACCGTGGTGGCGCGCAGCACCGACCCGCAGTTGTGGCGCAACCCCGCCGCAATGAACCAACACCTGCTGGCGAGCCCGCTGCTGGCGGTGCTGTTCGATGGCCTGTCGGCCGCCCTGCCCGATGGCACCGTGCTGGCGCGCACCGAAGACGGCAAATCTGCAGCGGGTCTGCCCAACCTGGCAGACCGCCCCTACTTCCAGCAAGCGCTGGGCACCGACCAGGCCGTGGTGTCCGATCCGCTATGGGACACGGTCAGCAACAAACCGCTGGTCATCATTGCCGTGGCAGTGCGCAGCGCCGAGGGCCAACCTGTCGGGGTACTGGCTGGTTTGCTGCAGCTGCACTCAGACAGCCTGTTCGTCAGCCCGGGTGCATCTGGCACCGATGGCGTGCGCGACCTGGTGATGAACCGCTCGGGCCACATACTGTGGCACACCGATGTGCAGCGCCTCATGGGTTCGGCCGCCGATGAACCCGGGCTGGCCGCGTTCTTCGCGCGCTGGCAGGGCATGGGCAGCCCCATCGACACCACCGGCAGCGCCGAACTGTCGCAAGGCCACCTGGTGTCGATGGCAGGTCTGCCGCTGTCGGATTGGGTGCTGGTGCGCGTGGTGCGTGAAGACGCCGCCATGGCCACGATGCAGGCCGCGCAGCGCACCGCGCTGGCCGCGGCCCTGGCTGCAGGGCTGATGTCGGCGCTGGTGGCCGGGCTGGTGGCCATGAAGGTGGTGCGCCCGATCGGCTTGCTGCGCGACCAGGCCGAACGCCTGCTGGCCGGCCGTGAACCTTCAGCCGATGGCTGGCCCCAAGCCGATGACGAGATCGGGGCCCTGTCCAGGGCCTTCCAGGCGCTGCTGCAAGCGCGCCACCAGCAGCATGCAGAACTGCATGCCGTGCTGGACAACGCCGATGTCGGCCTGGCGCTGACACGCGACGGCCGCTTCGAGATGGTCAGCCGGCAGTTCTGCCGCATTTTCGGTTTCGCGCCGGACCAGGTGGTGGGGCAGTCCACACGCATCATTCATCCGTCAGACGCCCACTACGAAGCGTTTTCGAAACGGGCCCAGCCGGCGTTCATGCAGCACGGGCTGTTTGACGGCGAGGTTGAACTCGTCAAGCGCGATGGCCAGGCCTTCCGCGCCCGCATGCGCGGCCGCGCAGTGGCGCCGGGCGACCGATCCCAAGGCACGATCTGGGTCATCGCCGATGAGACACAGTCGTATGAACAGCGTGAACGGCTCAGCTGGGAGGCCAGCCACGACCGTCTGACCGGCTTGCTCAACCGCGCGGCATTCGAAACACTGCTCGAAGAAGCCACAGCGTCGGCGCAGCAGGCGCCTTTTTGTGCGCTGTTCATCGATCTGGACCGCTTCAAGCAGGTCAACGACGGGGGTGGCCACGCAGCTGGCGACGCCCTGTTGCGCGACCTGGCGCGGGAGCTGACGGCCAAGCTGCGCAAGTCCGACACCGTGGCACGTCTGGGTGGCGACGAGTTTGCCGTGCTGCTGCCCCACTGCCCCGTCCCCAGGGCCCGGGTGCTGGCCGAATCGCTGCGCGCCGCGGTGGACGCCTACCGGCTGCATTGGGAGGGCGCGGCCTACAACGTGGGCGCCAGCATCGGCCTGGTGCCGGTGAACGGCAACCACGCCAGCGCGGCCGACGTGCTGCGTGCCGCTGACTCGGCTTGTTATGCGGCCAAGCGCAGCGGCAGGAATCAAGTCGCCGTGGCAGCGTGAAGGCGCCTGGCGCCGACGCCTGCCAGCGGGTTGCCCGTGCCACTTTTTGAACGGCCGGTGCGGAATTGAGCCCCGCCACGACCGCGTCACGATGGCCTTGATGCCACGCCGGCTCCAGCCTCACGACAGGGTCCTTGAACGGCAACGCAGGTGGCAGTCCCACGGGACGAGACAGCCCTAAACTCGGCTTGATCGACTATCCGCAGCGCACGGCCCGTTGCCGCACGCCATGGCTCGCAAACACGCCCTCAGCGACGAAACCCCAGACGGCCAGCCCGTCACCACCCGTGCCGGCGCGGTCTACGAGCGTCTGCGTGCCGACATCACGCACGGTGTGCTGCAAGCCGGCAGCAAGCTTCGTGTCGAGCCCATGTGCACACGTTACGGCGTCGGCGCCAGCCCGCTGCGCGAGGCGCTGAGTCGTCTGTCGGCCGAGGGCCTGGTGGAACGTTCGGAACAGCGTGGCTTCAACGTCGCGCCGCTGAACTGGGACGAGCTCGCCATCCTGACGCGCAACCGCGTGCAGATCGAGGGCCTGGTGCTGGGCGAATCCATCGCGGCGCGCGACGCCGCCTGGGAAGATGCGCTGGTGCTGCTGACGCACCGGTTGTCGCGCACGCCCCGTTCGCTGTCGGCCGACCACTTCGTGCCCAACCCGGCCTGGGAGGCGCTGCACCGCGAATTCCACCGCGGCCTGCTGGCGCGCTGCCCGTCGCGCTGGCTGCGTGCCTTCTGCGACACGCTGGCCGACGAGGCCTACCGCTTTCGCCAGCTGGCCGCCAACCGCAGCTTCAGCTCACGCAACGAACACGCCGAGCATGTGGCCATCTTCACCGCCGCGCTGGAGGGCCGCACCGACGACGCAGTGCAGCTGCTGGGTGAGCACTACAACCGCACCTTGGCAACAGTGGCCTCGCGGGCACGCGAGCAGGGCCACGCAGCCTGAGGTGGGGTGCGGCGCGGCCGTCGGCACCCGGCCGCAAAGCAGGGTGCGGCCATCGGCCGCGCGGCGCTTGGCCCCGTTATGGGCGAACTCCGGGCGATCTTCAGGTGATCTCGGTGCGAACTTCGGGCTATCTTCGGTTCGACGTTGGCAGTCCTCAACCGCCCAGCAGCCCCAGACGCAGATTCACCGTCATCGCCAGGCAGCTGGGTCCAGGCACGCCCAGCAGCGCGCAGGCCGCGGCGTCGACGACGTCCTGGTAGCGGCCGACCAGCGTCTCGCGCACACCGAGCACGGCGTCGCTGTCGAGGTAGGGGTCCTCGGCGTCGAAGAGCTCAGTGACCAGCGTGCGGTGGCCCGGGGCGCTGACGATGAGGTGGTAGTGCGCAGGCCGCCAGCCGCTCAGGCCCGCGGGCTGCACCAGTTCGTGCCACACCGGCCCGTCGACCGGGATCCGGTAAGGCACGGGGCGGATGGTGGCAATCTGAAAGCCGCCGGCCGCGTCCATCCGCAGCTGACAGCGCAGGTTGTCGGTGGGCTGTTTCGGGTCCTGCTGCCAGTACAGGCCGTCGGCGGCGTTCTGCCAGAAGTCGAGCGTGGCCTCGGGCAACGGCTGCCCGCTGCTGCTGCACACCCGTCCGCGCAGCAGCACGCGGCGGCCGGGGTTGGCGTCGATCAGGCT
>JBBQMM010000353.1:0-4953 GCA_038328935.1 Burkholderiales bacterium | reverse complement strand
CATCATCTCCTGGCGCTCGGGCTCACGCGCCACCATCGGCGAAGGACGGAGGGAGAGCAGCCCGGGTGCGAGCGCGCGCGCGGCGGCAACGGCACGCCCCATGTCGGGGGGGATGAAGCGCCCCTCGGTATCGAAGCGCTGACTCTGGCTGACGGGGTTGAAGATGCGGAAGTAGGGCTGGGCGTCGCAGCCCGACGAAGCGGCCCACTGCCAGCCGCCGTTGTTGGCGGCGAGGTCGAAGTCGTTCAGGTGCAATGCAAAGTAGGCCTCGCCGCGGCGCCAGTCCAGGCCCAGGTCTTTGGTGAGAAAGCTCGCGACCACCATGCGCAGACGGTTGTGCATGTAGCCGGTCTGGTTGATCTGCGCCATCGCTGCGTCCACCAGCGGGTAGCCGGTGCGACCCTCGCACCAGGCCACAAAGTGCGCGTCGGCCGCCTTGCCGTGTTCCCACTTGATGGCGTCGTAGGCGGGCTTGAAGGCGTGCCCCACCACACGCGGATGGTGATGCAGGATCTGGTGATAGAAATCGCGCCAGATGAGCTCCGACAGCCAGACCTCGGCGCCGCGGCTGCCGGCCACCATGCGTTCATGAGCGGCACGGGCGAGCTGCCGGATGCTGACGGTGCCGAAGCGCAGGTGCGTGCTCAGGTAACTCGGGCCCTTGACGGCGGGTTGGTCGCGCGTCTGGGCGTAGAGGTCGATGCGGTGCACAAAGTCGTGCAGCAACTCTTGCCCGCCGGCCGGCCCGCCGGGCAGTTTCAGCTGGTGCAGGTTGGTGCGCTCGAAGCCCAGCGCTTCCAGCTGCGGCACGCCGCCTGTGGCCGGCGGCGTCGGCGCCAGCGCGTCGGCGTGTTTGGCCACCGGGTAGGCCGACAGGTAAAAGTCATCCAGCTTCTTCAGCCAGGCATTCTTGTAGGGCGTGAAGACGCTGAAGGCGCTGCCGGTTTGCGTCAGCACCTCGTTGCGCTCAAACACCACGTGGTCCTTGCTGGTGTGCAGCGCAATGCCTTCATTGGCCAGCAGGCCCCGCACCTGCGCGTCACGGGCCAGCGCAGCCGGTTCGTCATCGTGGCTGGCGTACACCGCCAGCACACCCAACTGGCGTGCCAGGCTGGTGATCTCGAACGGCGCGTCCCCATGGCGCACGATCAGGCCGACGCCTTCGATGCCGTGCGCCGCCGCCAGCGCCTGCAACTGCGCATCCACTCCCACCAGACTGTCGCGGATGAACTCCACGCGCCGGTCTTGCCGGGGCAAGGGGTCGAGAATGGCGCGGTCGAAGACAAAGCAGACCCACACGTGGCGCGCTGCACGCAGCGCGTGGTGCAGCGCGGCATGGTCGTCCACCCGCAAGTCGCGGCGCAACCAGACCAGGGCACGGTCCAGCGAGCGTTCGGCGGGCCGGGCAGCGGAGTGCGTGTTCATGGCCTCGAGTGTCGCCCCTGCGCGTGTGGGGTGCAGGTTCGGTGCAGGTACGGTGCCGGTTCGGTGCAGGCGCAGCGCCCTAGAATCCCGTTCATGTCCACCGCCGCACGCATCGATCTCACCAACCAGTTCCTCATCGCCATGCCGGGCATGCTGGACGACAACTTTGCCCGCTCCGTGGTCTACATGTGCGAGCACAACGAAAAGGGCGCGTTGGGCCTGGTCATCAACAAGCCGATCGACATCAAGCTGAAGAACCTGTTCCAGAAGGTGGAGCTCAGCCTGGAACGCAGCGAGCTGGCCGAGCAACCGGTGTTTTTTGGTGGCCCGGTGCAAACCGAGCGCGGCTTCGTGTTGCACGACAAGCGCGGCGAAGACCAGATGCCCTACAACTCGACGCTGTCGGTGCCGGGCGGATTGGCCATGACCACCAGCAAGGACGTGCTGGAGGCCCTGGCCGATGGCTCGGGCCCGCACCGCGTGCTGGTGACGCTGGGCTACAGCGGCTGGCAGGCCGGGCAGCTGGAAGACGAACTGGGGCGCAATGGCTGGCTCACGGTGGATGCAGACCCGGCCGTGATCTTCGACACGCCAGTCGAAAAGCGCTACGACCGCGCGCTGTCGCTGCTGGGCTTTGACCCGCTGATGCTGTCGCAAGAAGCAGGGCATGCGTGAGCCGTGCCCATGACTGCTGCCTTGCCCCGCAGCTATCTGGCCTTTGACTACGGCCAGCGGCGCGTTGGCGTGGCCAGCGGCAACAGTCTGCTGGCGCAGGCGCAGCCACTGACGACCATCGCGGCCGAGGGCGACGCACGTTTTGCAGCCGTGGCGCGGCTGCTGCAGCAGTGGCAGCCCGATGCCCTGGTGGTCGGCGTGCCTCTGCACCCCGATGGCCAGCCCCACGACAACACGCGCCAGGCACAGCGTTTTGCGCGCCAGCTGCGCGGCCGTTTCGGGCTGCCGGTGCATGAGGTCGACGAGCGCTACACCACCACCGAGGCGCTGGCCGCCGGCGCGGCCGACGCTGACGCCACCGCCGCCGCCATCATCCTGAACCAGTTTCTGAACCCGATCGTGCAGGCCAGCGATGCAGCAGCTTGATGCCGAGGCCCTGCTGCTGAATTTGCGCGAAGGCGTGCGCGGCCTGCTCAAGCCCGATGCCGTGCTGGTGGGCATCTGGCGCGGTGGTGCCTGGCTGGCCGAGCGGCTGCAGCGCGACCTGGCGCTCCCCGGCGGCTCAGCAGGCTACGGCGTGATCAGCAGCACGCTGCACCGTGACGACTTCGGCTCGCGCGGCCTGGGCGGCTCCGACCCGACGCGCTTGCCCTTCGACATCAACGGCCGCCACGTCGTGCTCATCGACGACGTGCTCTACACCGGCCGCACCATACGCGCAGTGGTCAATGAGCTGTACGACTACGGCCGCCCGGCCAGTGTGCAGCTGGCCGTGCTGGTAGACCGGGGCGGGCGGGAATTGCCCGTCGCGGCGGCCTATGCCGCGGCGCAAGTGCAACTGCCCGCGGAGCAGCGCTTGTCGCTGGCCCGCGGCGAAGACGGTGCGCTCAGTTTTGCGCTGCGTGAGAAGACCGGGGATCGCGCCTAGATGCTGTCGCGCCGCAACCCCCAGCTGAACAGCCACGGCGAGTTGATCCACCTGCTCAGCATCGAGGGCCTGCCGCGCGCCGTGCTGACGCAGATTCTCGACACTGCGGGCACCTTTCTCAGCGTCAACGACCGCGAGGTGAAGAAGGTGCCGCTGCTGCGCGGCAAGAGCATCTTCAACCTGTTCTTCGAGAACAGCACCCGCACGCGCACCACGTTCGAGATCGCGGCCAAGCGCCTGAGCGCAGACGTCATCAACCTGGACATCGCGCGCAGCAGCACGGCCAAGGGCGAGAGCCTACTCGACACCATCGCCAACCTGAGCGCGATGCACGCCGACATGTTCATCGTGCGCCACGCCGAGAGTGGAGCGCCCTATCTGATTGCACAACACGTGGCGCCGCATGTGCACGTGGTGAATGCCGGCGACGGGCGCCACGCCCACCCCACGCAGGGGCTGCTCGACATGTACACCATCCGCCACTACAAGAAGGACTTCACGCAGCTGACGGTAGCCATCGTCGGCGACATCGTGCATTCGCGCGTGGCGCGCTCCGACATCCACGCCCTCACCACGCTGGGTGTGCCGGAGATCCGCGCCGTCGGCCCCAAGACGCTGGTGCCGGGCGATCTGGCGCAGATGGGCGTGCGGGTGTGCCACGACATGGCCGAGGGCATCCGCGGCGCCGACGTCATCATCATGCTGCGCTTGCAGAACGAGCGCATGAGCGGCGCCATGCTGCCCAGTGCAGGCGAGTTCTTCAAGAGTTACGGCCTCACGGCCGAGAAGCTGGCGCTGGCCAAGCCCGACGCCATCGTCATGCACCCGGGGCCGATCAACCGTGGCGTCGAAATCGATTCCGCGGTGGCCGATGGCGCGCACAGCGTGATCCTGCCGCAGGTGACCTTCGGCATCGCCGTGCGCATGGCGGTGATGAGCACGATTGCCGCCAACTTTCAGGATCCGGGGCGTCGCCCCGGATCCTGAAAGAACCTCACACCTTTCAGGCCACATGAACATCGTCATCCGCAACGGGCGTGTCATCGACCCGGCCAGTGGCCGCGATGAAGTGGCCGACATCGCCATCGACGATGAGCGCGTCGTCTGCATCGGCAGCGTGCCGCGCGACGCCAGGGCGGGTCTGGAGATCGACGCCAGCGGCCTGGTGGTGGCGCCGGGCCTGGTGGACCTGGCGGCGCGCTTGCGCGAGCCCGGCCAGGAACACGAGAACATGCTGGACAGCGAGCTGGCCGCTGCCGCCGCCGGCGGCGTGACGAGCCTCGTGTGCCTGCCCGACACCGAACCGGTGCTCGATGAACCCGGTCTGGTGGAAATGCTCAAGCTGCGCGCGCGCAAGCTCTCGCGCTGCCGGCTCTTTCCACTGGGCGCGCTGACCAAGGGCTTGCAGGGACAGGCGCTGACCAAGATGGCCGAACTCACCGACGCCGGTTGCGTGGGTTTTGCGCAAGCCGACGTGGCCGTGGCCGACACCCTGGTGCTGCAACGGGCACTGCAATACGCATCCACCTTCGGCTACACCGTGTGGCTGCGACCGCAGGACGCGTGGCTGGGCAAAGGCGTGGCCGCACAGGGTGCCATGGCCACGCGGCTGGGCTTGTCGGGCGTGCCCGTGCTGTCGGAGACGATTGCGCTGCACACCATCTTCGAACTGGTGCGTGCCACCAAGGCGCGTGTGCACCTGTGTCGCCTGTCCAGTGCTGCTGGCGTGGCCTTGCTGCGCGCGGCCAAGGCCGAGGGTCTGCCGGTGACCGCCGACGTGAGCATCAATTCCCTGCACCTCACCGATGTCGACATTGGCTACTTCAATGCCGACATGCGCTTGTCACCCCCGCTGCGTCAGGGCCCCGACCGCGACGCGCTGCGTGCCGCGCTGGCCGACGGCACGCTGGACGCGCTGGTGTCCG
>JBBQMM010000352.1:0-4955 GCA_038328935.1 Burkholderiales bacterium | reverse complement strand
CGGCCTGTGGGCAGGTCCACCCAGCGCAGGCGCGGCGCGGCTGGCACCGGCGCCACCAGCCACGGCGTGGCCGGCACCAGCGCGGCCTGCGCGTAGGGGCCGAACTTCAGCAGCGTGGCGATGCCATCGCGGTCTTGCATCAGCGCCACCATGCTGAAATGAATGTGCCCGCTGGCGCCTGGGTTGCGCGTCTGCGGGGCCGTTGCAGGGGCCGTTGTAGCGGCTGTTGCAGCGGCTGTTGCAGGAGCAGGGGCGGTGGCTGCGGATGGTGACGGCGTCACCAGCGTTACAGCGGCTGCCGGTTCAGCGCTGCCCAGCGCGCCCGAAGCCGGCGGCAGCCCCGGGCTCGAACGCAGCCCGAGCAGCGCCGCCGGCGCCGCGCCATCGCGGCTGCGCACGCGAGCCACCTGGTCCAGCACCTCACGCGCCAGCCACGCGCGGTTGCCCAGCACGGTGCCGGGTTCGCCTTTGGTGATGAGGCTGGTGAAGAGGCCCGGCCAGACGTGGCGGCGCGCCGTGTTCCGGCCCACCCAGTAGTCCAGCAGCACGGGGAATTGCAGGCCCGGTCGGTCGATCTGCCAATACAGCTGCGGCGCCAGGTAGTCGAGCCAGCCGTTCTCAAACCAGCGCTCGACGTCGGCGTACAGCTTGTCGTACTGGCTGAAGCCGACGATGCCCGGCGGTCGGCGGTCGGGCCGGCCGACGCCGAACGGGCTGATGCCAAAGCGCACCCAGGGCTTGATGGCCTGCACGGTGCGGTGCATCTTCTGCACCAGGTTGTCGACGTTGGCGCGTCGCCAGTCGTCTCGCGCCAGCCCACCGCCACCGAGGCGGTAGCGCGCGTAGGACTCATCGTCAGGAAAGGGCTGCTCGACGCCGTCGACGACCACCGGGTAGGGGTAGAAGTAGTCGTCGATGTGCACGCCGTCCACGTCGTAGCGGCGCACCACGTCGGCCACCACGGCCAGCGTGTGTGCGGCGGCGTCGGGCTCGCCGGGGTCCATCCACAGCAGCTCGCCATAACGCTTGACGAGCTCGGGCCGCAGCACGCCCAGATGCGGCGCGGCCAGGGGCGCGACCTGCGCATTTTTTGCCGGTGCCGGCCGCGCGCGGTAGGGGTTGAGCCAGACGTGCAGTTCCAGGCCGCGCAGGTGGGCTTCACGCACCCAGAAGGCCAGCGGGTCCCACACCGGTTCGGGCGCGCGGCCCTGGGCGCCGGTGAGGAATTCGCTCCATGGCTCGAGCGTGGACGGATACAGCGCGTCGCCGGCCGGGCGCACTTGCAGGATGAGCGCGTTCAGCCCCGTGGCCTGCGCCTGGCCCAGCATCGCCACGGCCTCGCGGCGCTGCTGCTCGGGGGTCAGACCGGGCGCGCTGGGCCAGTCGATGTTGGCCACGGTGGCCACCCAGGCGGCCCGAAACTCACGCGGCTCGAGGGGTGGCATTTCAGCTTCGGGAAGTAGCTGCGCGGCGGTGGCGGATGGAGTCGCTGTCGTGGCTGCGGTGGCTGAGGTTGCTGCAGCGGCTGTAGCGGCCGTAGCGCCTGTAACGGCCGTCGCGCCGGTAATGGCCGTGCCGACCGCCGCGCCCGGTGCAGCCGGGGCGCCTTGCAGCGGCCACAGCGCCGGCGTGCAGCCGGCAGCGGCCCAGCCGCTGAAGGCCTGCAGCAGCAGCCGCCTGGACGTGCGAACCGGCGGTCGGCGCCGGGGCTTCAAAGCGGCTCCTTTCGCGCCAGCGGCGCGCCTGAACATCCTGCAGTGGTCATGGTTGAATCCGCTGCCCGATCAGGGCTTGAAGGTGGGCAAGGCAGCGGCCGCTGGCGGCAGCCCCGGGGGCGGCGCCGTCAACACCTGCAGCAGGGCCGCACTTTCAGCGTCGGGCTGGCCGCTGTAATCGGCCGGCCGGTAGCGCATCTGGAAGTTCATCAGCACGCGGCGGCTCAGCGGGTCCCAGGCGCCGCTGCGTTCGATGTTGTAGCCGTGCTGCGCCAGCCGCTCCTGGAACCACAGCGGCCCGGGCAGCTGGAACTCGAACACCGCGCGCTGCTCGGCCACCCGCAGCGCGTCGGGCAACGGCGGCGTGATGCCGAGTTCGGCCAGGCGTTGCCACGGAAACGTGGGGCCCGGGTCTTCCTTGTAGGCGGGTGTGACCTCGCCGTGGCCCAGGATGCGGTCGGGCCTGATCTGGTGGCGCTGCACGATGTCGCGCACCAGCGGCAGCAGCACGTCGATCTGCGCCTGCGGGAAAGGCTGGTAAATGCGTTCCTTGTCGGGGCCGGGCTTGAAGCCGGGGTGCACGATCTCGATGCCGATGGAACTGGCGTTGAGCATGCGGTGGCCCTTCCAGCCACTGGCGCCGGAATGCCAGGCGCGCCGGCTCTCGTCCACCAGGCGGAAGATGCGCGGCTGCGGCTCGTCGCTGACCAGGTAATGCGCCGATACCTCGCGCTCGGTGAGCACCTTCATCGAGATCGGCAGGTCGGCCACGGTGTAGTGAAGCACCAGGAACAGCACGCGGCTGTCTTGCCCCCTGGCGCTGCGGCTGGTGTCGATGGGCGTGCCGCCCGACGTGGTGGGTGCGGGCGCAACGTTGGCGCAGCCGGCCAACAACAGCACCGCGGCGGCGCCCAGCCCCTGCGCCAGCATCCGCAGCATCGCCGGCATCCGGACACAAGGCATCGACAACAGGCTCATGGTGCGGCTTCCAGGTCGACAGGGGGATGGGCACGGCCGGTGGCCTGCGGCGGCACGCCAGCCGCCAGCCGCGCCGCTGCGTGGTGGGTGGGCGTCTGCAAACGCTGCACCGGCAACCGCGCGGGCAGAGACTGGCGCAGGCTGGATTCGACCAGCGGGTGCAGCTCGAACACGCGTCCGGTGATGGCCACGGGTTGCTCGCCTGGGCGATGTTCCAGGCCTGGTTGCGGGCGGATTTGCAGACGATGTTGCAGTGCCATCACCAGCCGTGCCAGCTCTTGCCCGGCGCGCCGCAGCAGTGTGGCGGCTGCGGCGTCGCTGTCGGCCGCCCGTGCCACCGCCAGCGCCAGCGTGCCCAGTTCGCCCCGCGTGGCGCCGTACACCCACTGGCGCGTCTGCGCCCAGTCGCTGCCGCCGATCTGCGCGAACACCTGCTGCGCCAGTGGCGAAGCCTGCCAGCTGCCGGGCTGCTCATCTTCGGCGCGCCAGATCTGGCGCAGCGCCTGGCGCGCTATCCAGTGCCCGCTGCCCGCGTCGTCGATGACCGCACCCCGCCCGCCCACCCGGTGCAGCAGCCCCTGGGCGTCGACGTGGGCGGCGATCGAGCCGGTGCCCGCGATCAGCACCACGCCGTGGCCGGGCGCAAAGGCGGCAGCGCAGGCCAGCTCCACGTCGCTGAGCGCGCGCACCTGCGCCTCGGGCCACTGCAGCGCCTGCGCCGCCAGGCTGCGCCACAGCGGCATGGCCTGGCCGTCGAAGCCGGTGATGCCGGCCACCAGCGCACGCAGACGGGGCAGCAGCATGGCGGGGTGGCCGGCGTGCTGACGCGGCAAGCCCAAGCCGTCGCTCGCCGCTTGCGCCAACGCCTGCAGCGTCAAGGCGAGGTCATGACGCCCCTCGGGGCTGGCCAGCTGCTGGCCCGACATGGGGGCCACTGCACCCTCTGCACAGACGCGGCCCGCAGCATCGGCCAGCGCCCAGCGGGTGTGGGTGCCACCGGCGTCCAGGCCAAGACCGAAACCTGAGCCGAGACCAGACCCGAGACCGGGACCGAGTCCGGTACCCAGCGCAGGACTGCCGCCCGCTGCGGGCGCGTTTTCGCGTGCCGCTGCTGGCAGACGGAGGTTGCTGGATGCGGTCGCCGGTTCCATGGCCGGCATTGTCTGCTCGCCACGCTCTACTGCCCCAACCCGCGCCCGAACTCGAACTCGTGCCCCTGCCCGTGCCCCTGCCCCTGCCCAAGCCGAAGCCGAAGCCGAAGCCGAAGCCCGTGCCCGTCCCCACGCCTCTGCCCACGCTCATGAGAAACAAAACTTCCAAGTCGTTGATTTGCCGGCATTGCACCCTCACTTGCAGTGCGCATGCCGGCCTGCAAGCCGGCATCGCTTGGCGGGCTCGCCGCATGCGGCTCGAAACCCCCGCCTCGCCCCCAACCCTCTCCCTGGAAGGGAGAGGGAGCAAGGCCCGGCCGTGATGCCCTTTTTTCTTCGCGAACGCCGGGCGCCGTCAGGGGCCTTGGATGCTCTCAGGCTGCCGGCACAATCCAGCCATGCGCCGACCAGCCCTGGCCTTCCTTTCACTGCTGCTGGCCACCGCTACCCACGCCCAGCTCAAACCCGGTGCAGACGCATTGCCGGCGGCCGTGATGGCCGCACTGCAACGCACCGAGCTGCCGGCCGACGCACTGGCCGCCGTGGCGCTGCCGTTGCCAGGTGCAGCCGGCGCCTTCTGGCAACGCCCCTGGGGCCACCAGCCGCAACGCAGCATGCAGCCCGGCAGCGCCATGAAACTGGTGACCAGCATCGTGGCGCTGGACCTGCTGGGCCCTAATCTGCGTGGCAGCACCGAGCTGCGCAGCGCCGCGCCGCTGCTGCCGAACGGCACGCTGCAGGGCGACCTGGTGCTCAAGGGCGGCGCCGACCCCGAGCTGGGCGTGCCTCAGTTCTGGGCCCTGTTGCAGGAGCTGCGCGCCGCCGGTGTGCGCACCATCACCGGCAACCTCATCGTCGACCGCACGCTGTGGCGGCCGGCACGCATGGACCTGGGGCTGCCGCCCTTCGACACCGCGCCCGATTTCCCCTACAACGTGATTCCCGACGCGCTGCAGCTGGCCGGGGCCTTGCTGTCGCTGCGGTTGTCCAGCAACGCCGACGCGCTGCAAGCCGACACCGTGCCGCCGCTTGCGGGCTTGAGCATCAGCAGCCGCATGACGCTGACCGATGGGCGCTGCGCGGCGTGGGACGAGGGCTGGCAGTCTGCCAC
>JBBQMM010000351.1:0-4972 GCA_038328935.1 Burkholderiales bacterium | reverse complement strand
CATGCCCGCCTGCGCCACGCCGGTGACCAACGGCATGATCGTGCGCACCAAGAGCGCCAAGGCGGTGAACGCGCAGAAGTCGGTGATGGAGTTCCTGCTCATCAACCACCCGCTGGACTGCCCCATCTGCGACCAGGGCGGTGAATGCCAGCTGCAAGACCTCGCCGTGGGCTATGGCGGCAGCAGCAGCCGCTACCAGGAAGAAAAGCGCGTCGTCTTCCACAAGGACGTGGGCCCGCTCATCAGCATGGAAGAGATGAGCCGCTGCATCCACTGCACGCGCTGCGTGCGCTTTGGCCAGGAAGTGGCCGGCGTGATGGAGCTGGGCATGATCCACCGCGGTGAACACAGCGAGATCACCACCGCAGAGGGCCGCACGATAGACAGCGAGCTGTCGGGCAACATGATCGACATCTGCCCGGTGGGCGCGCTCACCAGCCGGCCGTTCCGATACAGCGCCCGCACCTGGGAGCTGTCGCGCCGCAAGAGCGTGAGCCCGCACGACAGCACCGGCGCCAACCTGATCGTGCAGGTCAAGTCCGGCAAGGTAATGCGCGTCTTGCCGCTGGAAAACGAAGACGTCAACGAATGCTGGATCGCCGACCGCGACCGCTTCAGCTACGAGGCCTTCAACAGCGACAGCCGGCTCACCGAGCCGATGATCAAGCAAGGCGGTCAGTGGCGCGCGGTCGACTGGAACACCGCACTGGGCTACGTGGCCGACGGCCTGAAGCGCGTGCAGGCCGAGTTCGGCGTCACGGGTATCGGCGCGGTGGCGCATGCCGGCTCCACCAACGAAGAGCTGTACCTGCTGGGCAAGCTGATGCGTGGCCTGGGCAGTGAAAGCGTGGACCACCGCACCCGCCATGCCGATTTCAGCAACGCTGCGCCGGCAGGTCACGCGCGCTGGCTCGGCATGCCCATTGCGGCGCTGTCGCAACTGGACCGCGCGTGGGTGATCGGCTCTTTCCTGCGCAAGGACCACCCGCTGTTTGCGCAACGCCTGCGCCAGGCGGCCAAGCGCGGAGCCCAGGTTCACAGCCTGCATGCGGCCCATGACGACTGGCTGATGCCGATGGCCAGCCGCTGGGCCGTGGCGCCCAGTGGCTGGGTGCAGGCCCTGGCCGAGGTGGCCGCTGCGGTGGCCATGACCCAGGGTGTCGATGCCCCGGTGGCGGTGACGCCGGGCGCACCGGCGCAGGCGGTCGCAGCGTCGTTACTGTCGGGCCAACGTGGCGCCCTGCTGTTGGGTGGCGCGGCGGCGCAACATCCGCAAGCCAGCCAGCTGCTGGCGCTGGCGCAGTGGATCGCCACCGCCTGCGGTGCTGCTTGCGGCTACTTCGGCGAGTCTGGCAACAGCGTGGGCGCGCAACTGGTGGGTGCCGTGCCGGGTGCGGGCGGCTTGAACGCGGGCCAGATGCTGGCGCAACCGATGAAGGCCCTGTTGCTGCTGAATTGCGAGCCGGTGCTGGACAGCGCCAATGCCGCGGCCACGCGCAAGGCCATGGCCGCCTCCGGTCTGGTGGTGGCACTCACCGCGTTCAAGGATGTGGCAGCCGACGTCGCCGACGTGCTGTTGCCGATTGCGCCTTTCACCGAAACCGGCGGCAGCATGGTCAACGCCGAAGGGCGCCTGCAGAGCTTCCATGGCGTGGTGAAGCCCTTGGGTGAGACGCGGCCGGGCTGGAAAGTGCTGCGCGTGCTGGGTAACCTGCTGGGTCTGCCGGGTTTCGATTTCGAGACCGTGGAAAGCGTCGGCGCCGAGGCGCTGGGTGATTTCGCCGCGCCTGGCGGTGTCGCCGAGCCTGGCGGTGATGCCGAGCCTGGCGGTGTGGCCGCGCTGGGCCAGCGCCTGAACAACGCGGCGCCCGCCGTCACGGTGCCCGCCGCCGCGCCCAGCAGCATCGGCCTGGAGCGGGTTGCCGATGTGCCCATCTACAGCACCGACGCCACGGTGCGCCGCGCGGTGTCGTTGCAGGCCACGGCCGATGCACGCCTGCCCGAGGTGGGCGTGCCCACCGCACTGTGGCAGCAGCTTCGCTTGCAGCCCGGCGCCAAAGTGCTGGTGGGGCAGGGCGAAACCGCCGTGGTGCTGCCTGCGCGCGAAGATCCGGGCCTGGCACCCAGCGCCGTGCGCATCGCAGCCGGCCACCCCAGCACGGTGGGGCTGGGGGCGATGTACGGCGCCATCACCCTCGAACCAGTGTGACAGCCATGTTCGACCAACTGCACCAAGTCGGCAACAACCTGCTCGGCACCACCGGCTGGCTGGTGCTGTGGAGCCTGATCAAGATCGTCGCCGTCGTGTTGCCGCTGATGATCTGCGTGGCCTACCTCACGCTGTGGGAACGCAAGGGCATCGGCTTCACACAGATTCGCCTGGGCCCCAACCGCGTCGGACCGCTGGGCCTGCTGCAGCCCATTGCCGATGCGGTGAAGCTGATTTTCAAGGAAATCATCCGCCCGACGGCCGCCAGCAAAGGCCTGTTTTTCCTCGGCCCAGTGATGACCATCATGCCGGCGCTGGCCGCCTGGGCGGTGATTCCTTTCGGGCCCGATGTGGTGCTCGCCAACATCAATGCCGGCTTGCTGTTTCTGATGGCCATCACCTCGATGGAGGTCTATGGCGTCATCATCGCCGGCTGGGCCAGCAACTCGAAGTACGCCTTTTTGGGCGCGCTGCGCGCTTCGGCGCAGATGGTGAGTTACGAGATCGCGATGGGCTTCTGTCTGGTGGTGGTGCTGATGGTCTCGGCCAGCATGAACCTCACCGACATCGTCATGCAGCAGGGCCGTGGCATGTTCGCCAGCATGGGTGTTGGCGTGCTGAGCTGGAACTGGCTGCCGCTGCTTCCCATCTTCGTGGTCTTCTTCATCTCCGGCCTGGCCGAAACCAACCGCCACCAGTTTGACGTGGTGGAAGGCGAGAGCGAAATCGTGGCCGGCCACATGATCGAGTACTCGGGCATGAGCTTCGCGATGTTCTTCCTGGCCGAGTACGCCAACATGATTCTGGTCAGCATGCTGACCACACTGCTGTTCCTCGGCGGCTGGCTGCCACCCTTTGCTTTCCTTGACTTCATCCCGGGCTGGATCTGGCTGGCCATCAAGGTTTTTGTCGTGGCCACGATGTTCCTGTGGGTGCGTGCCACGTTCCCGCGCTACCGCTACG
Organism: Burkholderiales bacterium; assembly: GCA_038328935.1. Classification (GTDB taxonomy): domain Bacteria; phylum Pseudomonadota; class Gammaproteobacteria; order Burkholderiales; family Burkholderiaceae_C; genus Rubrivivax. The sequence goes on along the minus strand of JBBQMM010000351.1, from coordinate 1,800 downwards.
ACCAGATCATGCGCCTGGGCTGGAAGATCTTCATCCCCATCACGCTGGTGTGGCTGGTGGTGGTGGGCCTGTGGATGCAAACCCCGTTCAGCATCTGGAAGTGAACACATGACCGCAAGAACCGGCACCTTCACCGCCGTCAGGGACGTGCTGTCCAGCTTCATGCTGACCGAGCTCTTCAAGGGCATGGCGCTCACGGGCCGCCATTTCCTGCAGAAGAACATCACGATCCAGTTTCCGGAAGAAAAGACGCCACTGTCGCCGCGCTTTCGGGGTCTGCACGCGTTGCGACGCTACGAAAACGGCGAAGAACGCTGCATCGCCTGCAAGCTGTGCGAAGCCGTGTGCCCGGCGCTGGCCATCACCATCGAGAGCGAAGTGCGTGCCGATGGCAGCCGGCGCACCACGCGCTACGACATCGACCTGACCAAGTGCATCTTCTGCGGTTTTTGTGAAGAGAGCTGCCCGGTGGACAGCATCGTCGAAACCCACCACTTTGAATACCACGGTGAAAAGCGCGGCGACCTGTACTTCACCAAGGACATGTTGCTGGCGGTGGGCGACCGCTACGAAAAAGAGATCGCCGCCAACCGCGCTGCCGATGCGAAGTACCGCTAGCAGCGGGACTAACAGTCACCACTGGCGCGATCTATAAGAACCATGGACACGATCACCGCACTCTTCTACGTTTTTTCATCGGTGCTGCTGTTCGCTGCTTTCCGCGTCATCACGGCGCGCAGCACGGTGCATGCAGCGCTGTTTCTGGTGTTGTCGTTTTTCAGCGCCAGCTGCATCTGGATGCTGCTGCGCGCCGAGTTCCTGGCCATCACGCTGGTGCTGGTCTACGTGGGCGCGGTGATGGTCTTGTTCCTGTTCGTGGTCATGATGCTGGACATCAATTCCGACGAATTCCGCCAGGGTTTCTGGCAGCACATGCCGCTGGCCGGCCTGGTGGGTGCGTTGATCGCACTTGAAATGGCGCTGGTGCTGATGCGCGGCTTTCAGCTTGAAGCGCCCGCCGCCAGCGCCAGGGCGCTGGAGCTGGGCAACACCAAGATGCTCGGCATCGAGCTCTACACCCAGTACCTGTACCCGTTGCAGCTGGCGGCGGTGCTGCTGCTGGTGGCCATCGTGGCGGCCATTGCGCTGACGCTGCGCGAGCGCAAGGACAGCCGCCACATGAACGCCGGCGAGCAAGTTCGTGCGCGCAAGGCCGATCGTGTGCGCATCGTGAAGATGGACCCTGTGGTCGAGGCACCGTCATTGCCCAAACCGGCGCCCAAACCGGCGGCACCTGACGCCGCGGGCCCCAAGCAAGGCGGTGCAGCATGACGCTGGGACCCATCACGCTGGGCCACTACCTGTCGCTGGGCGGCATCCTGTTTGCGCTGTCGGTGATCGGCATCTTCCTGAACCGCCGCAACCTCATCGTGCTACTGATGGCCATCGAGCTGATGCTGCTGGCCGTGAACCTGAATTTCATCGCCTTCTCGCACTACCTGCCGCTGGAAGCGGACCGCATGGCCGGCCAGGTGTTCGTGTTTTTCATCCTCACGGTGGCGGCGGCCGAGTCCGCCATCGGCCTGGCCATCCTGGTGGTGTTGTTCAGAAACCGAGCCTCGATCAACGTCGAAGAGCTCGATGAGCTCAAAGGCTGAACGCTGACATGGCCTCTACCATTTCAACCGGGCTTTTGCTCACCATCCCGCTGGCGCCGCTGGCGGGTGCCTTGATCGCCGGCCTGGCCGGCAAGTGGGTGGGCACTCGCGGCGCACACACCGTCACCATCCTGGGCGTGCT
>JBBQMM010000350.1:0-4988 GCA_038328935.1 Burkholderiales bacterium | reverse complement strand
CCGGTTGCCGCTGGACGGACCATCGGAGGACGGCGGCTTCGACGAGTTCTTCGAATCGAGCTTCAGCCGCTCTTGCAGCACGGCCAACAGTTCGCTTTGCCGGGCCAACTGCTCGCGCTGCAGTTCGACCTGTGCAGAGAGTACGGTGATCACCTGATGACACAGCGTCAGAGTCAAAGGCGCTGAGTCTGAGGCCGATGTGCCGCACGAGTGCCCAGTCGGCACTGCCTGGGTCGGCGGTGCGCCACTATCGACTGGTGTGCGATTCGGCATCATGGGCCGGACGGTAGCGAACAAAGTTCGACGTGTCGGGCGATTTAAACCCTACCCAGCAAGAAAGCTTTGTCGCAGTACGGCCCACAACCTCACGGCCAAGGACCCACGCTTTCTGGCGGCTTGGCTACCCCCTGAATACGTACGAAAACTATTGCACGAAGCGGTGGCGCACCATCGCCGGTTTGTCGGCCTGCACCACCACCGTGGTGGTGTAGACCGGAAAGTCGTTGTTGCGCACGGTGATGGTGTGGCGTCCAGCGGGCAGTGACAGGCGCGACAGCGGCGGCGTGGTGCCGGCGGCCTGGCCGTTCACCTCCACCTGCCCCCAGGGGCTGATGGACAACAGCACCGCGCCCAGGCCGGCTGCGCTTTCGCCCGCCTGGTTGCGCTTGACTGCTGCCGCCGTTGCGGCGATGGCCTTGCCGGCTGGCGGCCGGCTGCTGCTGCCCGCAGTTTCTCGAGCAGCAAGGGTTTTGTTGGCACTGTCGGTTGCCTGTGGCCTGCCAGGCGCGACAACCGATGCCGAAGGGCGTGCCGCGGCCGCGGGTGCACCGGCGGCCTGCAAATCAGCAGAGGCGGGCGCTGGCGGTTGTGCCTGGCTCAGAGCCTGGCTCGGTGCCTCCATCCTGGTCGTGCTCTGGGCTGTGCTCTGGGCTGTGCTCTGGGCTGGGCTCCGGGCTGGGCTCTGCACCAGACGCGGCGCGGGGCTGCTGGACGGCAACCACCACAGCCAGCCGGCGGTGGCCACGCACAGCAGGACCCCGGCCGCAGCCCAAACCGTGCCGGCTCTCCTGCGCACCACGGCCGCCCTGCGAGCCGACGCGCGGCTGTTGCTGGCGGCTGCTCCGGGTGCCGGTTCGGCAAGGCGCTGAGCCCAGTCGCGAAGTTCGCGCGCCAGCTCCTCTGCACTTGCGTGCCGCCGCTCGGGTTCATGCGACATGGCCCTGGCCGCAATCGCCGACAGCGCATGGGGCACACCGCCGCGGATTTCGTGGGCCGGTGCGGGCTGGTTGAACAACACCGCGTTGACCACCTGTTCCACCGTCTCGCCGTCGAAGGCCTTGCGGCCGGTGAGCATCTCGTACAGCACCACCCCCAGGGCCCGGATGTCGGTGCGTGCATCGGACACACCGCGTTGCAACTGCTCCGGCGCCAGGTAGTGCGGCGAACCAAACAACGGGTCTTCGGTGCCGGGCAGCTGGTTGTGGTGCGCCATGCGCGCGATGCCGAAGTCCAGCACCTTGGGCCGGTCCTCCTGGTCGAGAAAAATGTTGGCCGGCTTGATGTCGCAGTGCACCACGCCCTTGCCGTGCGCGTAGGCCAGTGCCTCGGCGACCCGGCGGGCCAGCTGCGCCGCCTGCCATGCTGACGGCCGCCAGCCCGCTGCCAGGGCCTGGCGCAGGTCGCGGCCATGCAGCCGTTCCATCGCGATGTAGACGCCCGGCGTGCACAGGCCGGCGTCGAACACGGTGACGATGTTGGGGTGGCTCAGGCCCGCAGCGGCGCGCGCTTCGTTGAGGATGTGGTCGTCCAGCAGCGCGCGCAGTTCGGCGTCGAGTTGCAGGCGCAGCGTCTTGACGGCGACCGCTCGCGACAGCAGTGGGTCCCAGGCCTCGAACACCTCACCCAAACCGCCGGCGCCCAGCCGGCCCTTGATGATGTAGCGCCCGATCTGCGACACCTGCGGTTCGGGTGGTGACGCAGTCCGGGCGGGCTGGGCCGGTGGCTGGTGGTGGCCCGGTCCGATGTCATGTCCCTCGCCACGCCCTTCGCCACGCCCTTCGCCACGCCCCTGGCCATACCCGCGCCGTTCTGCGCTGACCACCGTGGCTGCGAACTCGGTTGGCCTGGCGTCGGCGTGGCCGCCCCAGTGAAGGAACTTGTACAGCAGCCGATGCAGGAAGAGGAGATGCACAGCTCGCCAGCTTACCCATCGTTTCGAGCGCTTTTCACGCCGCGGGCCATTGCGCAGCGCTGTGGTTAACGCCGCGTAACGACTGTTGCCTTATCAGGTGCCCTTCGCGAGCCGGCGGGGCCTGCGCGCGGGCCTGGCGGCTGCGGATCAGGCCGGCGCGCGCGCCCTGGAGTCGTTGGCCGGCACCATCAGCTCACGCCGCAGGCGGCCCAGCGCCGTGTGCAGATCTTCCATGCTGCTGGCAAAAGACAGCCGCACGTGGCTGTCGGCAAAAGCGGGGCCGAAGTCGCGCCCGGGCGTCAAGGCCACGTGGGCGCGCTGCATCATGTCGATGCAGAAGTCCCAGCTGCTGGGGTTGTAGCGCGAGCAGTCGAACCAGGCATAAAAGGCGCCATCGGGCGGCACCGTCACCGTCAGGCCCAGTGTGTTGAGCGCGGGCACCACAACGTCGCGGCGGCGCTTGAACTCGGCCCGTCGCTGTTCATAGACCAGCAGCGCCGCCGGCTCGAAACACGCCAGCGCCGCATGCTGGGCCAGGCTGCTGGCGCAGATGTACAGGTTCTGCGCCAGCTTCTCCAGCGGCGCCACCAGTTCGGGCGGCACCACCATCCAACCCAGCCGCCAGCCGGTCATGCCGAAGTACTTGCTGAAGCTGTTGATGCTGATCACGCTGTCTTCAAGCGCCGGGCCCAGCGCCAGCGCGCTGGCGCCGTAGGCCTCGTCGTAGCCCAGGCCGAGGTAGATCTCGTCGACCAGCGTCACACCGCCGCGGCTGCGCACGGTCTGCGCGATGGCGGCCAGTTCGGCCGGCGCTATCGATGTGCCGGTGGGGTTGCTGGGGCTGGCCAGCAGCACACCGCGCGTGCGCGGGTTCCAGGCCGCGGCGACACCCGCTGCGTCGGGCTGAAAACGAGTGGCCGGCGTGGTGCGCAACAGCCGCGCCTGCGCGCCTGCAGCGGCCACGAAGTGGCGGTTGCAGGGGTAGCTCGGGTCGGGCATCAAGACTTCGTCGCCGGGCTCGAACAGAGCCAGGCAGGCCAGTTGCAGCGCGCCGGATGCGCCCGCAGTGATCAGGATGCGTGCCGGGTCGACATCGACGCCCCAGCGTTGCCCGTACCAAGCGGCAATGCGCTCGCGCAGCGCCGGCAGGCCTGGTGCCTGCGTGTACTGCGTGCGGCCCCGCTGCAGGCACTGGCGCGCCGCTTCCTGCACACCTTCAACGGCCGTGAAGTCGGGCTCACCGATGTTCAAAAATACCATCGGCTCGCCGCCGAGCGCGGGGTCGCAAGCTGCACTGCGCGCCAGCGTCTCTGCCGCCTTGGCGCATTCCATCACGTAGAAGGGCTCGATATGGTCGAGCCGGCTGGCGGTGCGGATCATGGGTCGGTGGGCGCGGTGTCGGCAGGGGTGTCGGGATGGGGGTCGGGATGGGTGTCGGGCGCGGTCTCGGGCCTGGTCTGGGGCCTGCCGCCGGGTGCGTCGGCAGGCGTGACGCGGGGTGTGTCCGGGCGCGCACCGCGACGCGCCGGCGCGTCGCGCCTCTCGACCGTTCGCAACTCGGCAGCGCACTTGTCCAGCACACCGTTGACGTAGCGGTGGCCGTCGGTGCCCCCAAAGGTCTTGGCCAGTTCAACGGCTTCGTTGATGGCCACGCGGTACGGTATCTCCAAACAGTTCATCAGCTCGAACACGCCCACCATCAGCACCGCGTGCTCCACCGGCGACAGCAGCGTGGTCTTGCGGTCAACATGGCGCGCCAATACGGTGTCGAGCGCGGCGGCCTGTTCGATGCCGCTGTGCAGCAGAACATCGAAGTGCGCACGGTCGCACTTGCCGAAGCCGTCCATCTCCTGGATGTGGGCCTCTATCGTCGCCGCGTCCGAGCCCGACACCAGCCACTCGTACAGCCCCTGCATCGCCAGTTCACGCGAGCGCCGGCGCGCTGACTTGGGCGCTGCGCGCTTGATGGGCGCGCCGGGCGCTGCCGTGGGCGTCGGGTCGTCGTTTTCGCTCACGACAGGTCTTCCAGCAGGTTGGCCATTTCAACGGCCACGCGGGCGGCATCGCGGCCTTTTTCTTCAGCGCGGGCCCAGGCCTGGGCTTCGTTCTCGACGGTGAGGATGGCGTTGGCCACCGGCAGTTGATGGTCCAGCGTGACGCGCGTGACACCGGCGCCGCTTTCGTTGGCCACGAGTTCGAAGTGGTAGGTCTCGCCGCGGATGATGCAGCCCAGGGCGATCAGCGCATCGAAGTCGCCCGACTCGGCCATGGCCTTCAGCGCCACCGCAATCTCCAGCGCGCCGGGCACCGTGACCTGCTTGATGTCGGTGCTGTCGACTTCCAGGCGGTCCAGTTCTGACAGGCAGGCCTGCGCCAGCTTGCTGGTCAAGGCGTCGTTGAAACGGGCGCGCACGATGCCGATGCGCAGCCCTTCGCCCATCAGTTCGGCCACCATTTCAGCGACAGGGCCGCGGTCTGAGTCTTTCATGGATGCTCGCTTTCATCGGCGGCGCGCTGGCCGCAGCCATCGTTGCAGCGGCGCGTGCGCGGGCCGCAGGCCCGTTTGGCGCCGGGTGTCAGTCGTGGGGTGCCGCGGCGAAGCCGGTCACCTCCAGGCCATAGCCGGTCATGCTGGGCATGCGCCGTGGGCTGCCCAGCAGCCGCATGCGGCCCACGCCCTGGTCGCGCAGGATCTGCGCGCCCACGCCGTAAGTGCGCAGGTCCATCGCGGTGCGTGGCGGGCTGGCGGGTGCTTCGCTCAAGCGACGGTGCAAGCCGGTGGCGTCGTCGCCGCAGT
>JBBQMM010000349.1:0-4995 GCA_038328935.1 Burkholderiales bacterium | reverse complement strand
ACAACGAGGACGCGCCTCAGCTGACACCCGATGACCCGCCCAGTCGCATGGACGAGTCGCTGAACACGCTGATTCCCAACGACGAGAACCAGCCCTACGACATCCGTGACGCCATCACGGCCATCTTCGACGTCGACAGCTTCCTCGAGATTCAACCCCGTTTCGCCGCCAATGCAGTGGTGGGATTCGCGCGGCTCGAAGGCCATTCGGTGGGCATCGTCGCCAACCAGCCTGCCTGCATGGCGGGGGCCCTGGACATCGACGCCAGCGACAAGATTGCGCGTTTCATCCGCATCTGCGACGCCTTCAACATTCCGCTCGTCACCTTTGTCGATTGCCCGGGCTTCCTGCCCGGCACCGAGCAGGAGTACGGTGGCGTCATTCGTCATGGCGCCAAGATCATCTATGCCTACTGTGAAGCGACGGTGCCCAAGATCAGCATCGTCACGCGCAAGGCCATGGGTGGCGCCTACGTGGCCATGGGTTCGAGGCAGATGCGCATCGACCTGGCGTTCGCCTGGCCGACGGCGCAGATCGCGGTGATGGGTGCCGAGCCCGCGGTGCGCGTGCTGTACCGCGCCGAGGTGAAGAACGCTGCCGACCCGGCGGCGCGGCAGGCCGAGCTGGTGGCCGCGTACCGCGAGGAATTCTTCAACCCGTACCGCGCCGCCGACCTGGGGCAGATCGACGAGGTGATCGAGCCGCGCGAAACACGCCCCAGACTGGCACGCGCGCTGGAGATCTTGCGCACCAAGGTGCAGCAGAACCCGCCCAAGAAGCACGGGCTGTCGCCCACATGAGCGACCTCGCCTGGGGTCTGCAGATGACGGTGCTGGGCATGGGCCTGGTGTTTGCGTTGCTGACGCTGCTGTGGGGCCTGCTCACGCTGATGCAGCGCCTGGATCGGCAACCCGCAGCGGCGGCGCTGCCTGATGAAGCGCAGGCAGCAGCAGCGTTGGCAGCGACGCCTTTGAGCGCGGCGTCGACAGCCGCTCCCACCGTGCAGGGCCTGGACGCCGGGCTCATGGCTGCCATCCTGGTGGCCACGCTGGCACACCGCGCGGCGCGCCGACGCGAGGCGGCGCCGGCGATGCGCCGCAGCGCGCCGGGCAGCCAGTTGCACACGTCGCGCTGGGTGGGTGCAGGACGGGTGCGGCAGAACCACAGTTGGCAACGAAGGGGCAGATGATGCGGCGCTACACCTTGGGCGTGGGCGAACGGACCTTCGTGGTCGATGTGCAGGAGCTCACCGCCGATCGCTTCGAGGTCGTGGTGGGTGATCAGCGCTTCGATGTCACGCTGGCCGGCAACGAAGACCTGCCAGCAGCCACCATCACGCCGGGTCTGCAGCCGGCGCCGGGCGCCGACGAAGCCCGCCCGCTGAGCGACGCGGTACGCCGGTTGCACAGCCCGGTTGCGGCGGCCGCCTCGGTCCCGGTCCCGGCCGCCGCTGCGGACGCCTCGGTCCCGTTATCCGCTGCGGCCCCGGCCGCGACACCGGCGCAGGCCGTCGCGGCCCGTGGCGTGGACGTCCTGAAAGCCCCGATGCCGGGCTTGATCCTGGAGCTGCACGTCAAGCCCGGTGACACCGTGCGGCGCGGGCAACAGGTGGCGGTGCTGGAGGCCATGAAGATGCACAACTTCATCGGTGCGCCCAGGGCCGGTGTTGTCGCCGAGGTCTGCGTGGCGGTGGGCCAGGCGGTGGGCCATGGCGAAGCCGTCGTGCGCTTCATGCCCGAGTCCACCTCCTGATGGACGGATTGATCGACGCCCGTACCTGGGGCCTGCTGCTGCAGGGGGTGGCGAACGTCACCCCGCAATCGCTGGTGATGTTGGCCGTGTCTTTCGTGCTGCTGTACCTGGCCATTGCCAAGGGCTACGAACCGCTGCTGCTGCTGCCCATTGCCGCCGGCTGCCTGCTGGCCAACCTGCCGCTGTCGCCGCTGATTGCCGAAGACGGCATGCTGCGCGTGCTCTACAACATGGGCATCGTCAACGAGCTGTTCCCGCTGCTCATCTTCATCGGCATCGGCGCGCTCACCGACTTCGGGCCCCTGCTGGAGAACCCGCGCCTGGTGCTGCTGGGGGCGGCAGGGCAGTTCGGCATCTTCCTCACCTTGTTGCTGGCGCTGGCGTTTGGCTTTACGCACAACGAGGCGGCTTCCATCGGCATCATCGGCGCCATCGACGGGCCGACCTCGATCTACGTCAGCGGGCTGCTGGCGCCGCACCTGCTCGGGCCCATCACGGTAGCGGCCTACAGCTACATGAGCCTGGTGCCGATCATCCTGCCGCCGATCATGAAGCTGCTGACCACGCCGGCCGAGCGGCGCATCCGCATGCCCTACAGCCAGCGCGTCATCAGCAGGCGCACGCGCTTGTTGTTTCCCATCGTGGTGACGGTGGTGGTGGGCACGCTGGTGCCCTTTGCCACGCCGCTGATCGGCATGCTGATGCTGGGCAATCTGATGAAGGAGTCGGGTGTCGTCGAACGCCTGACCCGGGCATCGGCGCAGGAAATCGCCAACACCGTGACGCTGTTTCTCGGCCTGGCCATCGGCTCCACGATGGTGGGCAGCGAGTTCCTCAAGTCGAGCACCTTGTTCATCCTGGGGCTGGGCATCGTGGCCTTTGTCGTCGACGCCGTGGCGGGTGTGCTGTTTGCGAAGCTGCTGAACCTGATCAGTGGCGGCAAGGTCAACCCGCTCATCGGCGCGGCCGGCATCAGCGCCTTCCCGATGGCGGCCCGGGTGGTGCAGAAGGTGGCGCAGGAAGAGGACTTCGAGAACTTCGTGCTCATGCACGCGATGGGTGCCAACGCGGCAGGGCAGGTAGCCAGCGTGGTGGCCGGCGGCGTGTTGCTGGCGCTGATGGGCGCGGGCGGGCGCTAAACAAGGTGCTGTGCGGACGACCAAGTGGCGTGGACTTGTGCGGGGTCAAACTTCTCGCGGGCCAGCGGTCTATCGTCGAGCGCTCGATGCCGCGACACTCACCACCGGTCGAGCCCACAACCCCGGCGGTGATGGTCTCAGCACCCGCGCTGAAGGAGGTTGACATGTTCAGTCAGAACGTCAAGACCGTGATGGCCCACGAAGCCTTTGTGGTGGCCGAACCCCAGATGTCGGTGGAGGCCGCCGCGCGGGCCATGGTTGCTGCGCAGGTGGGTGCGGTGATGGTGGTCGTGGACGGCATGCTCACAGGCGTGTTCAGCGAACGCGATGCACTGCACCGCGTCACCGCAGCCGGGCTGGACCCGCACGCAACCCCGGTAGGCCAGGTGATGACGACCACGCTGTTCAGCGTGGGGCCCGAGGCCAGCTACGGGCGCGCATTGATGCTCATGCACGAGCACGGCCTGCGCCAGCTGCCGGTGCTGGACGCCGGCCGGCTGCTGGGCGTGGTGCCGGCGCGCGACGTGCTGGACCCCGAGATGGAAGAGTTCGTGGTCGAAGCGCGGCGCCGCGAAGCCATCGGCCAGGAGTTGCCCCCAAACCGTTGATGGAGACCTTATGAGCATCAAGCTATCAAAGTGTGTCGGGCTCTTGCTGTGCGTGCCCGGTCTGGTCTGGTGGTCGGGCGGGGCCACGGCAGCCACCCCGGCACAGATCATGAACGCCTACGCAGCCCAGGCGGGCTCGCCCCCATCGGCCGAGCGCGGCGAAAAACTGTTCATGAGCAAGAACAAGGGCGGCCCGTTCGAGAGCTGTACCGACTGCCACACCGCCAGTCCGACGCGAACCGGGCGCGACCAGGTGGCGGAGAAGTCGATGCCCGCACTGGCACCCGCTGCCAACGCCAGGCGTCTGACCGACGCGTTGCGCGTGGAGACGGCCTTCCGGCTGAATTGCAAGGATGTGCTGAGCCGCGAATGCAGCGCCCAGGAGAAGGCGGACGTCATGAGCTGGCTGATCGGCCTGAAGCCTTGAGCGTCTGTCTGTAGGGAAGGGCCAGGCCGGGCCGGGCCGGGCCGCTGCGGCCCCCGGACGTCAGAGCTGGTATCGCAGCGCGACCGAGACCACGTTGACGCGGTAGTGCGGGGCCTGCTGTCCGAAGCTCAGCAGGTTGAACAGCGTCGCGGGCATCAGGCTGTTCTGCTGCCAGTCCTGCGAACGGTAGCTCTCGTGCAGGGCTTGTCCGGTGACGCTGAGCTTGTCGCTGAGCTTGTAGCTGGCGCGCAGCCTGATGCTGTCCGTCGCCGTGGTGGCTTGCGGAAACGGGCTCTCGTTGACGATGGTTTCGACGCTCAGGTCGCTGCGCGAACGCGCACGGCTGAAGTCAAGCGCCAGGTCCAGCTTGTCGGGGATCAGGGTGTGGCGCACGCCCAGGCCCATCAGGTCGAAGCGATCCTTGTTGCTCGCCGTCCAGTCGGCGGCCGCGACGGCCTGGCTGCCGGCCTGCCGTGAGCGCAGCGCGTCTGTGTGGCCATAGACCGTGACGCTGGTGCGCTCTGACAGCGCCGCCGATGCATCGGCGCCCAGCACGACACTGCGGGCCCGCTGCAGCCCTATCGCCGATTGCCGGTACTCGTCTTCGGCATATTCGGCGTTCAGTCCCAGCGACACGGCTTCGGTCACCGACCAGTCGGCCCGCAAGGCCGCACTGTTGCGCAGGCGCGCCGACAGGTTGTATTTGCGCAGCAGCGGGTTCTCGGGCATGCCGAACCAGGTGCTGGTGCCGTAGGTGGAGTGATCGCGGTCGGCCTGCGCCAGCTTGACCGCAACGCCGACGCCATCGATCGGCTGCAAGGTGGCACGCGCCCAGACGGTGGTCTCGCGCGTCGTCACGACCTCGGTGTAATTGCGCTCGCGGTTGTCGAAATCGACACCACCGCTCACCCGCAGGCTGCCCGTGCCGCGCCAGTCGGCCTGCAGTTTGACGCGGTCCTGCCAGAAGCTCAGGGGCGTGCTGTTGCGCGGTGCGGGGCTGACAAAGATGTCGCCCGCCACCTGCGGAACGCTCTGGCTCTGGGTGCGGTTGTCGCGCACGTCGCGCGCG
>JBBQMM010000348.1:0-5002 GCA_038328935.1 Burkholderiales bacterium | reverse complement strand
GGTGCGATTCGCACGCGGTGTAGGCCGCCACCAGCGCGTGCATGCCGGCCTCGGTGGAGACATCGGCCGGCAGCGACACGCAGCGGCCCAGCACCGACAGCTCAGCCGCCGTGGCATCACAAGCCGCCGCCTTGCGCGACGAGATGTATACCGTGGCTCCAGCCTTCAGAAAGCCCGCGGCAATCATGCGGCCGATGCCGCGCGAGCCGCCGGTGATGAGTGCCGTGCGGCCGGCCAGCGAAAAGAGGTCGTTCAATGAAGGCTCCAGGGCGAGGGGTTGCCGCACGAGCTTAGCGCCTCGGCCCAGACCCTGCCCTGGGGTCTATCCCCCGCCAGGCCGACCGCCCCCGCCGTCAGGCGGTGGTGTCACCCATCAACGTGCTGAACCAGGTGCCCATGTCCTTGAAGTTGTCGCCGCTGATGGTGGCCGCCTCGGTGGGCACCGCAGGCACGCCGGCCACCAGCGTCAGGCCCCCATTGGACGCCACCTTCATGCGCCCGTCGGTGGGGTCGTACTGGTAGACGGCTGTCAGCCACGACGCGGTGGTGGCGGTGATGGGCGAGTAACACGCCGAGTTGGCCACGGGCTGCGCGTCTGGCGTGCCCCCCGAGAGCAACCGCACGATGGCGTCGGCACAGATCTTCGCTTCCTGGTTGGCCACGTGGCCGGCTTTCGGCAGGCCGCAGCTGGATGCGTCGCCGATGATGTGGATGTCGGCGCCGCCAGCGGCCGTGGACTCGTAGCTCAGCACGTTCACGGTCGCCCAGCGGCCACCGGCGCCGTTGTTCAAGCCCGCCTGTACCAGCCAGCCACCCGGTGCACTGCCCGCGGCGCGGTGCGGCACGATGGGGTTCACCACCTGTGCTTGCAGCTGTTGCGGCGCGCCCAGTTGGTCGGTGTAACTGACGAGCTTGGTGCCAGCCTGGATAGCGATGTTGCTGACCCCGGGCACGTACTCGATGACGCCCGCGTGGACCTGATTGAAGGCGGTTTCGAAGCTGTGTTTCTCGGCCTGTATGGACAAGTTCTCGTCCAGCACCACCACGCGGCAGTTGGCGCCCTTGGCGGTCTTCAGATAGTCGGCCACCACGCAGGCGCGCTCGTACGGGCCGGGTGGGCAGCGGTAGGGCGCCTTGGGAATGGTCATCACGAAGGTGTCGCCATTGCGCATGGCGGCGAGCTGGGTGCGCAACAGCGTGGTCTGCGCACCGGCGCGCCAGGCGTGCGGCGTGCGCGTGTCGTAGTCGGCCTGCGTCAGGCCGTAGGCGTCGTCGAAACTCACGCCGGGGGCGAGCACCAGGCGGTCGTAGCCCAGCACGCTGCCGTCGGCCAGCGTCACGGTGTGGGCCGCGGCATTCACGGCGGCCACGCTGCCGGTCTTGCGCAAGACGCCGTATCTGCTGGCCAGCGCATGGCGACTGAACTGCAGCGAAGAGACACTGCGGCTGCCATTGAGCACCAGGTTGCTCATGATGCTGGAGGTGTACAGCGCGTCGGGCTCGACCAGCGTGACCTGCACGCCGCTGCCGCCCCACAGGCGCAGGTATTTGGCCGCCGTCATGCCGGCCATGCCGCCGCCCACCACCACCACGCGTTTGCCCGCCAGGCCGGTGGAGGCCAGGGCAAAGGTGGAACCGCTGCTGCTGCCACTGCTGCCGGCCCTGGAGTCGTCGGCCCGGCCGCGCAAGGGCAGCAGGGCGGCGCCCAGCCCGCCGGCGGCCAGCGTCACGAGTTGGCGGCGTGTCAGCATCAATTGAAGTCGTTGTTGTGTCATGGTGTACTCCGGTGCGCTCACTGTTGCAGGTAGGCCATGATTTTTTGAAGTTGCGCTGACGTGTAGCCCTGCGCGTGTGCGGCCATGATGTTGCCGCTGGCTGGTTTGCGCATGAACTCCAGCACTTCGTTGGCGTCTTTGCCGCGGATGGCGTCGAAGCCGCCGGTGCCCAGCGTGCCGTGGCACTGAAAGCAGTTCGAGGCCAGCAAGCGGCCTTCGGTATTCTTGGGCTGTGCCACGGTCTTGGCGGTGCCAGTGCTGCTGCTTTTGCCCAGCGCTATCGCAGTGCCGGCGTCCAGCGCTGTGGGTTCGGCGGTGGCGGCGCTGGTGGGCGCAATCGTGGCCTGTGGCGCTGCGTCGGCCGCCGGGCCGGCAACGGGAGCGCTACCGCCCCCACCACCGCCCCCACCACCCCCCCCCCCACCACCACAGGCCGCTACCAGGCCCGCTGCCAATGCTGCGGCGGTCACCAGCCGCGCAAGGTGGGTTGCCCGACTTGTCTGCCTTTTCATGCTCGCTCCTTCAACCTGTTGCCATGCGGTTCGCACGGGCTGCAGCGTGCGGCGCCAACCTGAAGCGAAGGTGAAGCGGTGCGGCTTGTCGTGCGCAGGTGCAGTTACAGGTCGTGCTGCAGGTTGTGCCGCCGGTCGTGCCGCAGGTCGTGCGTGGTGGGGTCTTTGCCGGGCCTCGAGCGAGGCTTTCAAGGGACGCTTCAGGCCCGCCTCAGGCCGGGCTGGGGCCGGTGGCGGAACTGGCGCCCCGGGGCGGCCCCAACAGCAGCTCCACCGTGCAGCCCACCGCTGCTGCGGGCAAACGCAGGGCGCCGCCGTGGGCCCGTGCCACCAGATCGGCCAGCATCAGGCCCATGCCGGTGTTGTCTTTGTAGTCCTGGGCGTTCAGCGCAGCTTGCAGGCGCAGGCGATCAGCGTCGGGGATGCCCGGGCCGTTGTCGGCCAGCACGATGCAGGGCGTGCCGTGGTCGTCGCGCAGGCTGATGTGCAACTGGGTGGCTCCGTGGCGCAGTGCGTTGTCTTGCAGGTTGGACAGCGCTGCGGCCAGCAGGTCGGGGTCGGCTTGCAAGCCCGGTGAGGGCAGCACCGTGATGGTCAGGCCGTCCACCTGCAGTTGCGCCACCAGTTCGGGCAGGTTGAGCGGCTGCACCTGCACGTCCGAGCCGCTTCTGAACAAGGTCAGCAGCGCCGCCACCACGCGCCGCAGGCGGTCGGCGGCCTGGCGCGCCAGACCCAGCATCGGCGGCACCTGCTCGGGCGAGGCCCGCTGCGCGGCCGCCAACTGCGCCACCATGCCGGCCAGCGGCGTGCGCAAGGCGTGTGCTGCATGGCCGGTGAATGCGCGCTCATTGGCCACGCGGCGGGCCAGGCGCGAACCCAGATCGGTGATGGCCTGGCGCATGGGCTGCAGCTCTGCGCGCTGGGTGTCCGGCAGGCGTGCATGGGGCTGCAAGGGGTCGAAGCTGACAACCGCTTGCGACAGTTCGTCAATGGGCTGCAGCTCATGCCGTACGCGTGTGCTCAGCCACAGCGCGCACAACAGGCCCACCACGAGCGCCGACCCTGCGGTGTACAGGCTGGAATCCACCACTGCTTCATTGCGTTCACTGTTGCGTTGCGCCACCAGCAACACCAGCCCCGCTGTGCCCGGGCCGGGCGCCAATGCTTCAGCGTGCACGCGCCAGCCGTCGCCCGCCGAGGTGAAGCCGCGGGTAGCCGCGTCCGCCAAGGGCTGCGCCGGTGCCTGGTGCGAGCGCAGCAACACCTGCTGATGGGTATCCACGATCTGCCACACCAGGTCTTCCTTGTGCGGCGGCGCCGGCATGACACTACCGGGGCGCAGGGGCAGTTGCGAGGCCTGGGAGCTGAGCAAGCCGTCCAGGATTTGCGCACTTTCACGCAGGGTGTCGTCCATCAGCTCGTCCATCTCGTGGCGCACCACCCAGCCGACGACCGCCGCCACGGCCACGCTCCAGGCCAGCGACACCACCACCAGCGCGCGCGACAGGCGCCGTCTGATCGACGGCAGAGGTTTCACGTCACCAGCCTGTAACCCATGCCGCGCACGGTTTCAATAGCCTCGCGGCCGAGCTTCTTGCGCAAGCTCGACACATGCACTTCCAGCGCATTGCTGGAAACTTCGGCATCCAGGCCGAGCACCAGGCCGTCGAGGTCGGACTTGGCCACCACGCGCCCGGCACGCAACGCCAGCGCTTCGGTCAGCGCCCATTCGCGCGAGGTCAGGTCCACGCGCGCGCCGTCGCGGTAGGCGCTGCGCTCAGTCAGGTCGATCTGCAGCGGCCCGAAAACGAGCCGGTCACCGGCATGCCCGCTGGAACGGCGGCATACGGCACGGATGCGGGCACTGAGCTCCTCGGGGTCGAAGGGCTTGACCAGATAGTCGTCGGCGCCGCTGTCCAGGCCCTGGATGCGGTCGCTGAGCAGGTCGCGTGCGGTGAGCACCACCACCGGTGTTTTGTCACCGGCGCGGCGCAGCGCACGCACCCAGTCCAGGCCCGAGCCGTCGGGCAGCTGCCAGTCGACCAACAGCGCGTCGTAGGCTTCTCCACTCAAGACCGCAGCCTGCGCCACGCGCTGGCACCAGTCCACCACATGCCCTTCGGCCAGCAGATAAGCCCGCAGACCCGAGCCCAGTATCGGGTCGTCTTCCAGCAGCAGCAGTCGCATCTCGCCTCTTCGGTGGGGTGTGCCACGGTAGCACCCCGGGCGCGGTGCCGGGGGCCTCTCGTTCGCTCTCTTGGCCTCTACTTGAACACCTTCACGCCCGTGACCATGGCCCCGACGAGATTGGTGCGCTCCAGCCGACCCATCAGCAAGGCTGCCGCGGCATGGAGGGCGACGCCGGTTATGAGCGCGTTGGCAAGTGTTTCATGCACTTCCTGCAGCCATTCCACGCCCCAGTACCTGTCGGTCAGCTGCAGCCAGCCGGTAAAGCCCAGCATCAGCACCAGCAACATCAGTGTCAGCATCATCAGCGCGCCCAGCGGGGTGTGGCCGACGTGGCGTGGCAGCGGAGGCGCTTGCTGGCCCGGTTTCTGTCCGGTCTGCTGGCCCGTTTTCTGGCTCATGCGCAGACCCGACCTCAACTCGGCCACGTGGGCGCGCAGCCGCGCTGGCGTGGGGAAGAAGTCGGCAAAGCGTGCATACCGGCTGCCCACGAAACCCCATGCCACGCGTGCGGCCACCAGCGCTGAT
>JBBQMM010000347.1:0-5019 GCA_038328935.1 Burkholderiales bacterium | reverse complement strand
GACGGCGCAAGGATTCAAGGCGGCGCCGGCGACGGCGCCCTGGTCGACTTCAGCGTCGAGATGAGCTACGGCGACTACCTGCACCTGGACGCGGTGCTGAACGCCCAGCACCCGCTCAGCCCCGACCACAACGAGATGCTGTTCATCGTGCAGCACCAGACCAGCGAGCTGTGGATGAAGCTGTTGCTGCACGAGCTGCAGCGTGCCATCGGCTTCGTGGCCCAGGACCGGCTGCAGCCGGCCTTCAAGGCGCTGGCGCGGGTCTCGCGCATCATGGAGCAGCTGGTGCACGCCTGGGACGTGCTGTCGACGATGACGCCGCCCGAGTACAGCGCCATCCGCCCCACGCTGGCGCGCAGCAGCGGCTTCCAGAGCTGGCAGTACCGCTGCATCGAATTCGGGCTGGGCAACAAGAACGCCGCACTGCTGCAGCCGCATGCGCACCACCCGCAGCGGCTGGCTGTCGTGCGCGCCGCCTTCGAGGCGCCGTCGCTGTACGACGAGGCACTGCGCCTGCTGGCCCGCCGCGGCCTGCCGGTGCCGGCCAGCCACACGCAACGCGACTGGAGCCGGCCCTACGCCGAGAGCGTGGAAGTCGAACAGGCCTGGCTGGTGGCCTACCGCGACCCCGAAACCCACTGGGACCTGTATCAGCTGGGTGAAGAGCTCACCGACCTGGAAGACGCCTTTCGCCTGTGGCGTTTTCGGCACGTCACCACCGTGGAGCGGGTGATCGGCTTCAAGCGCGGCACCGGCGGCACCAGCGGCGTGGGCTACCTGCGCAAGATGCTGGACGTGGTGCTGTTTCCGGAGATCTGGCGCCTGCGCACGGCCCTTTGAACCTGGGGGCATCCGGGTGCGGTTTCAGCCGACCGGTGGCGCTGTTTCAACGCGCCAAGGCAGGCCCGACGCGTGCGCTCAGCTGCGACCCCGCCGGTCGGGTGAGGCCTCGCTGCGCCGGTCGTACCCGGTGCGGCGTTCGCTCCACGCGTTTTCCAGCTCGATGCGCTTGAGCTCTTCCACCGCACCTTCGTCAGCGCCACCGGCCTTGCGCACCTGCGCGCGCGCCAGGCGCTCCATCAACCGCAGGTCGCGATCGGTCAGGTTCATCGCGCTCTCGGCCCACTGGTCGACGATGGCCATCAGCGATTCATAGCGCACCGGCGCCGCCAGACGCTGCGCGCGCAGCGCCGCCAGCGTGCCGCGCAGGCGCGGCTCCACTTCCTGCACCACGCGCTCCACGGCGGCCTCGCCCTGGCCGTCGTCGACGACCACGTCCACCAGCCGTCGGTAGTGCAGCTCTTCAGCGCTGTACAGGCGGCCCGACAGGATCATCTCGTTGGCGACCGCAAAGCCACCTTTGCGGATCGTGAAGTCCCAGGCGCCCATGCCCGGGAACAGATTGAACAGCACTTCGGGGAAACCGGCCTGTGCACCGCGTTCGAAGATCACTTTGTGAAACGGCAACACCGATTCCAGCCCGCCGCCCAGCGTGTCGCCCTGGCACAGCACGGTGGTGTGCACGCCCAGATGGGCTGCGTTCTCCATCCACCACACCAGGTCGACACAACGCTTGCCGTACAACTTCAGCGACTCCACGTCGCGCGCGCGCACGAGCAGCACAAACAGCGCCAGGTCACCGCCGAAGTTGAACACCTTGGGCACATCGGAGCTCAACACGAAGTGCCGCACCAGGCCCGGGTTGTCCGTGATGTCGCCCAGCATGCGTTGCAGCTCGCCCATCGCCGCCAGGCTGTAACACTGGATGGGGCGCACGCGGGTGCGCACGCGCAGCATGCCGAGTTCCGAGCTCCATTCCAGCCGTAACGTCTTGTAGGGGCGGTTGAGCAGGCCCGCGACGCCGCTGGCCTGGCCGGGGCCGGGGGCCGGCTTGGGGGTGTTCGAAGGAGTGGTCGCGACGGAGTTCGTGGGGATGTTCGTGGTGGTTTTCGTGGGGATGTTCGAGGGGATGCCCGAACGGGTGTTTGTGGGGATGTTCGAGCTGGTGCTCGTCGGGATGTTCGAGCTGGTGCTGGTGGGGATGTTCGAGCTGGGGCTCGTGGGAATGTTCGAGCTGGGGCTCGTGGAGATGTTCGAGCTGGGGCTCGTGGAGATGTTCGTGGGGAACGACACAGTGCCGACCATCATGTCAGATGGCTTCGATGATGCGCGTGAAGTGATGAAAGTTCACACGCACCGACTGCGCCACCGCTGCCTGTGCAGCGGGGTCTTCCAGCAGGTTCAGCACCGTGCGGAGTTCTGCCATGTGCTGGCTGTCCAGCGACGCGTGCGAGTCGATGAACGACACGCCCGCCTTGCCGTCGAGCAGCAACGTCTCGCTGATGGCCGATGCAAACGGGCCGCCATACACCGACGCAATCACCTCCAGCGCATACAGCATGCCCAAGGCCGAACAAGGGTGCCGGTGCTCGGCGCTCCAGTGGTTGTAGCCCACCAGTGCCAGCGTGTACGCGCCCGGCTCATGGGCACGCGCCTGTTCGCCGGCCACCCCCACGGCCTGCAAGTCGTTCAGCACCCAGGTCTCATGCCCCTTCTCTTCGAACATGTGTTCGTAAAGAAAGTGCCGTATCGGCTGCAGCGACTCGTCTTGCGGCGTGCCCATGCGGCTGGCTGCAGCTGCGCTCACCGGATTGAAGTACCAGACGACGTGGTAAAGCTCGAGCAAAAAGGCTCGATAGCGCTCGACGGACATGCCTTCGGCAACCGCGGCCATCACCACCGGATGGGTCTCGAACCCGCGTCGGTCCTCATCGGTGGTGGTCACCAGTTCGGCAAAAAAGCTCGACATCAAGATTCCCCGGACTGTGCAACAGCCCCCTGTACCGACGGATTGTCTGCGCCCGCGGGCGTAAGCAGACGCTTCTGAAGTCCAGGAGAGTACCTTTTCCCGCCGTCAGACTTTGGAGGGTGGCTTCTACAATGCCTTTCATGGATATTGTCGAGCGAGCGCCGCTGCGCCTGATGCCGGCGCGGCGGCGCATCCTTGAACTGCCCGACGAGCTGGTCAGCCAGATCGCCGCCGGTGAGGTCATCGACCGCCCGGCGGCTGCCGTGCGCGAGCTGGTGGACAACGCGCTGGACGCCGGCGCCAGCCACATCACCGTGCGGCTGCTGGCCGGCGGCGTGCGCAGCATCGTGGTGGAAGATGACGGCGCAGGCATCGCTGAACAAGAGCTGCCGCTGGCACTGAAGCGCCACGCCACGAGCAAGATCGCGTCGCTGGCAGAGCTGGAGTCGGTGCAGACGATGGGCTTTCGGGGCGAAGCGCTGGCCGCCATCGCTTCTGTTTCCGAAGTGGCGGTCACCTCACGCACGGCAGAGCAGCCGCATGCATGGCGGCTGCACGCGCGCAGCGGTGAACTGGGTGCAGCAGCCAGGGCGGTGGGCACCACCGTCGAGGTGCAGGAGTTGTTTTTCAGCACCCCGGCGCGGCGCAAGTTCCTGAAAACCGACGCCACCGAAGGGGCGCATGCACTGGAAGCGGTGCGCCGCCATGCGCTGGCGCGGCCAGATGTTTCTTTCGCCGTCTGGCACGAAGGGCGGCTGGTCGCCCAGTGGCGCGCTGCGCCACCGAGCGAAGCGAGATCCACGTCACCGAGCGAAGCGAACAGCACGCAACAGGTTGCGCAACAGGCGGCGGCGCAGCGCTGGGCCGACGTGCTGGGGGCCGACTTCACGGCCCAAAGCCGCGCCGTGCACGACCAGCGCGGCCCGCTGGTCATCACGGGCCGCGTGGGCCAGCCCGAAGCGGCGCGCGCTCGGGCCGACATGCAGTACCTGTTCGTCAACGGCCGCTATGTGCGCGACCGTTTGCTGGCCCACGCCGTGCGCGCCGCGTTTGAAGACCAGTTGCACGGCAGCCGCCAACCTGCCTATGCGCTGTTCATCACCGTGGCGCCCGAGGCGGTGGACGTGAACGTGCACCCAGCCAAGATCGAGGTTCGTTTTCGCGATGGGCGCGCTGTGCACCAGGCGCTGCGGCATGCGGTTGAAAACGCGCTGGCCGGCTCGCGTGCGTTGCTGCCCGGTGCGGTTGCCGCTGTTTCCGGGTCCGCTGCGGCTGAGGGCACGGCGCCAGAAATGGCGTCGGCTGCCGGGCTCGACGAAACAACGCCCTCCCTGCGCCCACCCCCGGCTTGGCAGAGCAGCCTGGCCTTGCCCGACCACCCTTTGCAGGCGCGTGAGGCCCCTGCGCCGTGGCGCCCTGAACAAACTGCGGGTGAGTGGCGGACCCCGCAGGGGAGCGGCGGCCTGGCTGCCTGGGCGGCCCTGCGATCGCCTGCTGGCACGACAACACCGACCTACTCCATGCCGCACCCCATGCCGCAGCCTGCGACGGCACCGCAGGCTGCGCCAGCAGCCGCAGCAACCGGGCACGCCTGGCCCCTGGGCCGCGCCATCGCGCAAATAGCAGGCACTTACATCCTGGCGGAAAACGTACACGGTCTGGTGGTCGTGGACATGCATGCCGCGCACGAGCGCATCGTTTATGAAAAGCTGAAACGCGATGCCGCTGGCAGCGGCGCGGTGCCGACGCAGCCGCTGTTGATTCCCGTCAGCTTCGCGGCCACGGCCGCCGAGCTGGCCTGCGCCGATGCCGAGCACGACACGTTGGTACAGCTGGGCCTGGATGTCAGCGCGCTCAGCGCCGGCACGCTGGTGGTGCGCAGCCGCCCGGCGGCGCTGCCCGATGCCGACCTGGCCGAGCTCACGCGTTCGGTGCTGGCCGAGTTGATGGCAGGCGACAGTGGGGGCGCGAGCGGCGAGAGCGGCGCTAATGGCGCTAATGGCGCTAATGGCGCGAATGGCGCGAATGGCGCGAATGGCGCCAGTGGCGTGGTGCAGCGTGCCCGTGACGACATGCTGGCCAGCATGGCCTGCCACGCCGCGGTGCGTGCCAACCGCCGCCTGACGGTGGAGGAAATGAACGCGCTCTTGCGCGACATGGAGCGCACCGAGCGCGCCGACACCTGCAACCACGGCCGCCCCACCTGGCGC
>JBBQMM010000346.1:0-5095 GCA_038328935.1 Burkholderiales bacterium | reverse complement strand
CCCAACGCCACCGCGCGCACACTGTCGACGCGGTCCAGCCGCATGATTGCCGTCGTCGTCAACCAACTGCAGAACCTGTTCTACCCGCTGGTGCTGGAGATGCTGTCGCAGCGCCTGCAAAGAGACGGCTACCACGTCCTGCTGTTCATCACCGACAACGAAGACGCTGACGAACTACTGTTGGAACTGATGCGCTACCAGGTCGACGGCATCGTCATGGCTTCGACCATGCTCAGCTCGCGGCTGGCGCAGGAAATCGCGCAAGCGCGCGTGCCGGTGGTGATGTTCAACCGCTTCAGCCGCGTCGGCCACGCCGGCAGCATCAGCACCGTCAGCAGCGACAACCACGGCGGTGCCCGCGCCGCCGCGCATTTCCTGGCCGATGGCGGCCACCAGCGCGTGGCCTTCCTGGCCGGCACCGAAGACTCGTCCACCAACCTGGACCGCGAGCGCGGCCTGCTCGACGGCCTGGCCGACCGCGGCCTGCGCCTGGCTGCCCGCGCGCTGGGCCATTACGCGTTCGACCGCGCGGCGCAGGCGACCTTGTCCCTCTTCCTGCAGGGCGCGTCCAACCAGCGGCCCGATGCGCTGTTTGTGGCCAGCGACCACATGGCGTTCGCCGCCATCGACACCCTGCGCGGGGCGCTGGGTCTGCGCGTGCCCGAAGACGTCAGCGTCATCGGCTTCGACAACGTGCCCCAGGCCGAATGGGGTGCCTACCGGCTGACCACCGTGGCGCAGGACGCAGCGGCGATGATCGAGGCCACCGTGCGCACGCTGCTGTCGCAGCTTGAGGCGAACGTGGTCACCAGCGAGGACGTGCTCGTGCCCACCCGACTCGTCGTTCGTGAATCCGCCCGCCGACCTTGAACCTTCACCGACCCCCGCCATGTTGATCACGCGAGAAGAACTCACACGCCGCCACATCCGCCGCAGCCAGTACGTCTCCTGCGACGACGCCTTCATCGACGTGCGCCTGCCCGGCAGCACGCCCAAGGAGAACTATTCGATCATCGGCCCGGGCGTCACCCAGAATGCCACCCAGGTCATCAACCTGCGCGAGCCGCATGGCTTCAACATCGGCGCTGCCGGCATGGCGCCAGGCATCACCAACAACCTGCACCTGCACTTCACCGCCGAAGTGTTCATTGCCTGCGAGGGCACCTTCACCTTGCGCTGGGGCGCGCTTGGCGACGAAGGCGAAGCGCAGCTCGAAGAGGGCGACGTGGTGTGCATGCCGCCCTGGATGTTCCGCGGTTTCTCCAACACCGGCAGCCGGCACGGATTCCTGATGACGGTGCTGGGTGGTGATGACACGGGCGGCATCATCTGGAGCCCCGACGTCATGCGCCGCGCACGCGCCACGGGTCTGTGGCTGGGCAAGGACAACCAGATCATCGACGTGCCGGCGGGCAACCCCCCGCCACCCGAAGACCAGTTGTTGCCGCTGATGCCGCCCGAGGAAGTGAACGCCCTGCGGCACTGGAGCCCGGCCGCGTTGATGGCTCGCGCGGCCAAACCAGCGCAACGCGACTTTCGCATCGCCACCCTGGATGCGTCATTGCCTGGCCAGGGCTGGCAACTCGCCCCGGTCATCGGCTTTGGCCTCAGCCAGCATCGGGACCACCGCCCGGCGGTCAGTGACCCGCAAGGCTTCTCGGTCGAGTGGTTGCAGGTGCCGCCAGGCCAGCGCAGCGCCGCCTTCACGCTGGACGAAGCGGCTGTGCTGGTGCACGCGCAGGGGCCCTTGAGCGTGGCGTTCAACGACGGCGACGATTTGGTGAGTACCCTGCTGGGCGCCTGGGACACCTTGTCGATACCCGCCGGCACACGGCGCCAGTTCGTCAACACCGGCTCAGAGCCAGCGTACGCGCTGTTGATCGTGAACGGCGACGGACGCAAGCGACCGCAGTTCGACGCCAGCGTGCACGCGCAGGCGGCGGCACTCGACATGGCACTGGACGCGGGCGACCACCTGGCGCGCAAGAGCCTGCTGCCGCCACCGATGACGGTCTAGGCCAGGGCCGAACAAGACCCGGGCTGCAGGCATGCCGACGTTGATTGCCTTGCCCGGCACGCTGCTGGACGCACGCAGCCTGGCGCCAGTGCTGCAAACCTTGCGCATGCGCACCCAGGCCGTGCTGTTGGGTGAAGCCGAGACGCTGGACCTGGAAGTGCAGCGCCTGGCCGCACTGGTCACCGAACCCGCAGTTTGGCTGGGCCATTCACTGGGCGGCATCGTTGCCTTGCACCTGGCTGCGCTCTACCCGGGCTCGGTCTCGGCGCTGGTGCTCTTGGCCACGAACGCACGTGCCAGCCCCGCTGGAGGCGCAGCCCGCCGCCAGGCACAGTGGCAACTGGCCCAGACTCAGGGTCTGCAAGCCCTGGCCGCAACCAAGTTGGCGCCGGGCTACGACCTGATGCTCGACGACCCGCTGCAAGCTGCGCTGGCCGCCCAAGCCCAGGCGGTGGGCCTGCGGCGCTTTGAGCGTCAGTTGCGCTATGCCGACCAAAGGCCTGGGCTGTTGTCGCCCAAGCTGACGCTGCACTGCCCGCTGCTGGCCTTGTCGGGCGGGCAGGACCGCTTGTGCCCTCCGCTGCACAGCGAAGAGATCGTCGGCTTATCGACGCCGTCCCGGCACACCAGCCTGCCGGCAGGCGGGCACCTGTTTCCGCTGCAGCAGCCTCTGTGGGTGGCAACACACGTGCAAGATTTTCTGGATCTGTGGTGCAAGAGTGAACGATGAGACGCATCGTTTGCATGAGCTGGTGATGGCCGACGTCGCCGCAGTGTGGAGCCGAATGAGCATCGATTCGGACTCTGCCACCGAAGTGGTGGGCGGCTGTAGCGTTGACGCCGATGCGGTTCTTCGGGCGGCTGGCAAGCCCCCAGCCCATCCATCGGTGCCAGTGCAAGAACTCCGAGGTGGGCCTTCAAGCGATTTAGAACGAGGTCGCCGGCAAGACACAGTTTTCCCCCGACATTCGTCTTGGAAACGAGGCGCCGCTCCTGAACCTGTGAACTTGGGATGAGGCCGTGACGCTGACTCATGGACAGGCGCGTCTGCGCGCCATTGGACGAGCGCTGCTCCACATCGCGGAACAAGTACTTCGAACGCTCTACGTCCCAATGATGCGGCAGATGCCCGAGGCCTAAGCTTCCTGGTGTCTCTGTACTCGGCATACGGCTTGAGCCCGACATGCGCAGGTAGAACTCTCGCTCATCCTGGCGTATCGATTGGGTCAGGATGATCAGGTTGTGTGTTCACGGCAGTTGTGTCACCAGCGGTGTCACTTTTTCGTCGGCGCTGTAAGCCTCGAAAAACTGCCGCATCCGGAACAGGTTTCTGCGCGTGAAGCCACGCTGGCCAGGCATCGTGCGCGCCAGGTGCTGCGCCAGGCGAGCCACCACGCCTTCGCCCCAGACGGCGGCTGCCAGCTTGGCGCTGATGTACTGGCCGATGCGCCAGTACAAGCCAACGAGCTCGCTGTCGACCGCCTGGTAGGCCCGCTGGCGGGCTTGCTCGATGAGGGTGACGACCTCGGCAAACGCAGTCTCAGCCAGCTCGGCGGTGTCTGGCTGGGCGGTAACCCGACGGGTCTTGGGGCTCGCCTTCTGGGCGAGCTTTCGGGTACTCATACTTGCGCCCCTTCAAGCGGGCCACTCTGCGTGCCTTCGAGGTGCCGTGCCGTGTCCATCGTCAAATCTCGTGACCGCGTCACGAAATTCCGTTGGCCCTGCAACTGTCGGCGGCTGAAGGGGTTCATCGCTTTCTTCGGGCAGGCCCTTCTTGGCGTCGGCGCTCTCTTCATCTTCGGCGCCTTCGCTGTCTTCGAAAACACTGCTGCCCCAGTCGGCCAGGCGCTTGTCGAGCGCGCCCACTACTGCGTCCAAGTTGTTGAAGAGCGCGTCGCCGAACTCCTCGAAGAGCGTGGCGCGCAGGTCTTCATCGCCCGATGCGAAGCGCAGGGTCTCGATAGCCTTCAAGGCCAGTTGGCTGTGCAGCCGCAGCGGGCGCTCGACGGTCACCTTCCAGTAGCCGAAGGCCGCGTTGGGGAAGATCTTCGACTCGGGCGTTTCCTTGAAGTCCAGAAAGGTGCGGCAGATGCGCTCGATATCGTCCGGGCCGAGCTCGCAGCTCTTCTTGCCAAGGTTCTTGCGCAGCCGCTTGAACCACTGGCTGGCGTCGATCAGCTGCACCTGGCCCTTGCGGTGCGCGGGCTTGCGGTTGCTCAGCACCCTGGTTGACGACGATTACCTTGGCCGGCCAAGATAGTTGACGCCAGCCAACGAGAAGTCCGTCGATCACAACATGGCGCATGCCGAGAAGTGCGTGGTGAAGTCACAGTTCCTGGTGACGCTGCTCCCCCGCGACCTCATCAGCACGGACCATCATTGGGAGCTGTACGCAGCAAAGGAGTCGCTGTCGCGGAACATGATCCGGGACACTCGGAGCGGCACCTACGTGGGGCCGACCAGCCTGGAGATTCAAAGGGTCAACCCATCGCTGATTATTCAAGCGTTGCGCAAGTAGTCGATTTTCAGACCTCGTCGATCGGCATCGTGGTCGACGGCGACGCACGGCCCTCACCCATCGCAAAGCGCTCACGCGCGCGGATGTAGAAGCTGGCGCCGAAGCGCGCCACCGGGTGGTAGTCCGGCAGCCGCACGCGCTTGGTCTGGGTGTCGACCAGGCCGTCGCGCGCATGCAGCATCAGCACGCGGCCAATGAAGGTTTGCCGGCTCTCCGTTTGCAGTGTCTCCCACAGCGTGCACTCGAATGCCACCGGTGCCTCGGCGATGCAGGGCGGCGCCACGCGCAGCGAAGGCCGCGTGCGCAGCCCCACATGCTCGAGTTCGCTCTGGTCGGCGGGCAGGCGGTCGCCACAGCGGTGCATCTGCTGGGCCATGGTCTCGTCGGCCCACCTGCCAGCTTGCCGGCTCCACCTGGCGCCAGGCGCCTACACGATGCCCGACCTGCCGGCCTTGAATGCGCTGGGGTTGGGCATTGCCACTTGCGGCTTTGCCCTGCGCAGCCGATGAGCGAAATACGCTCACGCTGGCTGGCGCACAGGAACCCGTCAAAGCGTCCGA
>JBBQMM010000345.1:0-5099 GCA_038328935.1 Burkholderiales bacterium | reverse complement strand
CAACCTCAAGCGCATCTGCGAGACGCACCTTGCCGGCCAGTACCGCATCGAGATCATCGACTTGCTGAAGACGCCGGCGCTGGCCGCAGGCGACCAGATTCTCGCGGTGCCCACGCTGGTTCGGCGGCTGCCCGAACCCATAAAAAAAATCATCGGCGATCTCTCCAACGAAGAGCGCGTGCTGGTCGGCCTGGATGTGCAACCGGTAAGGACGTGAGAGCTGGTCATGAAAAAGCGCGACGCTCCCAGTAACGACCTCGCCGCCTTCGAAGCCGCCGCCACAGCGGCGCACGACACGGCCCACTACGTTCTGCGGCTCTACATCACCGGCACCACGCCGCACTCCACGCGCGCCATCGTGAACATCCGCAAGATTTGCGAGCAGCATCTGCAAGGGCGCTACGGGCTGGAAGTCGTCGACCTCTCCCGCCACCCGACGCTGGCCGAAGGCGAGCAGATCATTGCGGCGCCGACCTTGGTCAAACAGCTGCCGCTGCCGCTGCGCCGCTTCATCGGTGACATGTCGCAGACTGATCGCATTCTGCTCGGACTCGACTTGAGAAAGTCGTCAGCCTGACGCGCGGGCCCGCACAACATGGCCTCCAACATGTCGCCCGAAGAGCAACTCCGCGCTGAGAATGCCGCGCTGCGCCACAAGCTGGAAGAGGCCGAGGACACCCTGCGCGCAATCCGCCAGGGCGAGGTGGATTCGATCGTCGTCGAGACCGAGCAGGGCCCGCGGCTGTTCACGCTGCAAGGTCTCGACGCCGAGTCGAACCACTTCCGCGGCGAACTCCTGGCACAGGTGGGCGACTGCGTCATCGCCGTCGATGCCGAGCAGCACGTGATCTACCTGAACGCCGCGGCCGAGAGGCAGTACCGCGTCCCCGCCAGCGACGCGCTCGGGCGCCAGCTCGGCGAGATCTACTCCCAACAGTGGCCGCGCACGGAGGCGAAAGCCGAGATGTGGGCCGCCCTCCGCGAGCGTGGCGAATGGCGCGGCGAGACCATCCACCGCAGCCACGATGGCCGCGACATCGCCGTGGAAACGAGCGTCACGGCCCTGCGCGACGCCATTGGTAGGCCAGCCGGCTACGTCGGCGTCTACCGCGACATCACCGAGCGCAAGCAGGCGCTGGAGCTGCTGCGCAAGAGCGAAGAACGCTACCGGCGCGTGGTCGAAACCGCCCACGAAGGCATCTGGGCGATTGATGCCCAGGGGCGCATCACTTTTGTGAATCAGCGCATGGCCGATCTGCTGGGCTATGCGCCGGCTGAGCTCATGGGCCGCGTCCACACCGATTTCATGTGGGAGGAGGATCGACCCAAGGGCGATGTGGACCTGGAACTGCGTCGCCTGGGCCTACCCCAGGTCTGGGACCAGCGCTACCGCCGCCAGGACGACAGCGAACTGTGGACTGCGGCGTCCGGCAGTGCGTTGTTCGATCCCGATGGCAAGTTCATTGGCGCGCTGGGCATGTTCGCGGACATTACCGCGCGCAAGCAGGCGGAAGCGGCGCTGAGGGAGGCCGACCGCCGCAAGGACGAGTTCCTGGCGACATTGGCGCATGAGTTGCGCAACCCGCTGGCACCGATCCGCACGGCGATACACCTGCTGCGCAAAGAACAAGACCGCAGCCCGCGCATCGACTCGCTGGCCGCCATGATGGAGCGACAAGTCGGCCACATGGTGCGCCTGGTCGATGACCTGCTGGATGTCAGCCGGGTCACCAGTGGCAAGCTCCTTCTGCAAAAAGATCGCGTGCCTGTGTCGAGCGTGGTCACCAACGCGGTGGAGGCTGTGCGCCCGCTGATCAAGGAAAGGGGGCACACATTGAGCGTCACGATGCCGCCTGCACCCATCGTGCTCGATCTGGATCCGGTGCGGATCACCCAGGTCATCAGCAACCTGCTGAACAATGCCGTCAAGTTCACCAACCCGAACGGGCGCATCGGGGTCACCGTCGTGCGGCAGCCGAAAGAGGTCGTCATCGTTGTGAGCGATACGGGCGTCGGCCTTGCGCCCGAAGACCTGCCTCGCATCTTTGACCTGTTCGCCCAGGTCGATCAATCGCGGGGTCACTCGCAAGGCGGGCTCGGCATCGGCTTGGCGCTTTCTAAGCGGCTGGTCGAGATGCACGGCGGCACCCTCGATGCCACAAGCGCCGGTGTCGGCCTGGGGTCGGAATTCCTGGTGCGGCTGCCGCTGATCAGCGAGGCTCCGCCCACGCCGGCCACGGTTGCGCCGAGCAAGGCCGAGAACCATCTGGCGCCCCCGACGTCACGACGCATCCTCGTCGTCGACGACAACCATGACGGCGCCGACACACTGTCGATGTTGCTTCGCGCCGAAGGGCACGACATCCAGGCCGCCTACGACGGGAAGGCCGCCGTGGAGGTGGCCGAAGCGTTTCGGCCAGAGGTGGTGCTGCTGGACATCGGGCTGCCCATGATGGACGGGTACGACGTCTGCCGGCACTTGCGCGCGCAGACATGGGCCACGGGCCTGGTGGTGATCGCCCTGACGGGTTGGGGCTCTGCGCAGGATCGGCAGCGGGCGCAAGACGCCGGCATCGACCACCATCTGGTCAAGCCGGTGGACCCGAGCGCGATTCGACAGGTGTTGGCGACGCTGGGCCTTCAGGACCGACGGCCGGCAGGTGTCGTCCGCGACTCTGATCCCGACCGTGCCCGGGTGCCTTGAAGTGGAACTGTTTCATGACCCGAGGCGCTGCCCCGCATCATGAAAGTTAGCCCATCTGACAAACCCGCCGCGCGGTTCCGGGTGACAGCGTGGACGCCAGGCCTGCAGGGAAGCCGAACGCCGGTCTTTCACATGTTCAGGCCCTGACCAGGCGCAGCCGCGTGATTTCCGACGGCGCACCGAAACGTTTCGGCGGCCCCCAGTAGCCGGTGCCGCGGCTGGTATAGACCCACAGGTCCTGCAAGCGGTGCAGCCCCGCAGTGAAAGGTTGCTGCAGCCGGACAAAGTAGTTCCAGGGCCAGAACTGGCCACCATGGGTGTGGCCGGACAACTGCAGGTGGAATCCCGCGCCGGCCGCCGCTGTGGCACTGAGCGGCTGGTGCGCCAGCAGCAGACGCATTGCGGCATCGGGTGGCGATCCGTCGAGCGCGAGCCGCGGGTCGCTGCGGTGGCGCGCGTCGAAATGGTGAGCGCTGTGGTCGGTGACACCGGCCACGACCAACTCGCTGCCGTCGTGGCGCAACACGACGTGCTCGTTCAGCAGCACCGTGATGTCCAGCCGCCGCAGCTCGGCGATCCAGGCGTGCGCACCGCTGTAGTACTCGTGGTTGCCGGTGACGAAGAAGCTGCCGTGGCGCGATGTCAAAGCTGCCAGCGGCGCCACGTGCGCCGCCAGCTCGGCCACGCTGCCGTCGACCAGGTCCCCGGTGACGGCCACCATGTCCGCCTGGAGCCCGTTCACGCGCTCGACGATGGCCCGCACGTAGTTGGCGCGGATGGTCGGGCCGACGTGGATGTCGCTGATCTGCGCGATCGTGAAGCCGTGCAGCGCGGGCGGCAGGCCGGTGATCGGCACGTCCACGCGCACGACGGCGGCGGTGCGGCGGGCATTCCAGGCGCCCAAGGCGGTAGCGATCAGACTCGCGGCCACCACCAGCAGTGCCGAAGGCTGGGCCACGACCGCCACCGACACGCTGTCCGGCCACAGCAGGCGCGTCAGCGCGGTGAGCAGCAACAGCACGTCGCGCAGCAGCGTGAACACGAACAACGACGAGAACCAGCCCATCGCCAGCATGCCGGCCCAGGCCAGCGCCATGCGGCGGCGCGGTGAGGTGGCCAGACGGCGCCCGATCAAGGCCAGCGGCAGCAACATCGCCGACACGAAGAGGGCCAGCGAAAGCGGGATCGCGAGCGCTGGCCAATCAGTCAGCGCGTGCAGGAGCCGCTGGCCTGCATAAGCGTGCAGCAGGGTGGAGAACAGGAACAAGATGGTGCGGCCCATGGACCTGTGCATGTCGGTCCACCGCGGTGGATTGCAAGGCGAGCAGCACTCGCCGGGCAGCATTTTTTGCGGCAGCTCTTACCGGTGGTCTGCAATCTGGGGCGAAACGGGTGCTGGAGCATTGCCCACGATGGCGGGTGCCGCCAGCGCGCCAACGGGCGCTGAGCTTCTGAACTCCAACGCAGCCGCGACGGTTTCAGACCATCAGAGTTCCGCGACCGGGCAACTCTGCTGCACTGCTGCACAACCGGCTACAGGTGCCCGTGGCGGCGCGCGGGTGCGCCCGGTGCAGCGACGAGCCGCGACAGCGTGCGCAGCGCCCAGTGGGCAAGAACCCCGGCGGCCAGGCCTGTGACACCCACGGTGACGAGCATGTTGAGCGACGAGCCGGCGGGAAGCGCGCTGTCTGCTGCGGGTGAGGCAGCGCTCAGCGGATGATCGGTGGAGCTGCGCGCCGCGCCATCGGGCGTCTCTCCCGGCTCGCCTGTCGAAGACGTCGTCGATGGCGTCAACGCCGTCGACTTCGGCACCTCGTCACCCGCAAGGTGGCGCATCGACCCGAACGTCTTGGCGTAGACCCAGGTGAATTCGGCCCCGATGAGGAAGATCTGCGCCGAGTAGTAGACCCACACGAAGACGACGATCAGGGAGCCGGCGGCACCGAACGCGGAAGCCACACCACTCTTGCCGATGTAGGCGCCGATGAGCATGCGCCCGAAGGTGAAGAGCAGCGCCGTGACGACCGCACCGACCCAGACGTCGCGCCACTGCACCTGCACGCGCGGCATGATCTTGTAGATCATCGCGAACACGCCCGTCGTGAGCCCGAATCCGAGCACCATGTTGAGCACCTGGGCCAGGACTTCCCACCCTGCGAATGCGCCTGCCCACCACTTGTCCAACGCGGACACGGCCGCACCCAGCACGAGCGAGACCATCAGCAGGAACGCGATGCCCAGCACCATGCCGAACGACAGCAGCCGCGCGCGCACCAGCGCCCAAAGACCACCACTGCTGTTGCGCACCGGAGCACGCCAGATGCGATCCAGCGAATCCTGAAGTTCCCCGAACACCGTGGTGGCGCCGATCAGCAGCACTGCAATGCCGATCACG
>JBBQMM010000344.1:0-5101 GCA_038328935.1 Burkholderiales bacterium | reverse complement strand
GTTGAAGGGCAACCCGCTGGCCGTCGTGCACGCGGCGCAGGGTTTGTCCGACGACACCATGGCCGCGTTCGCGCGCTGGACCAATCTGTCGGAAACGAGCTTTCTGCTGCCGCCCTCGCAGCCCGGCGCCGACTACCGCGTGCGCATCTTCACGCCCGCTGGCGAGCTGCCCTTTGCCGGTCACCCTACGCTGGGCAGCTGTTTTGCGTGGCTGGCGGCCGGCGGCCAACCCCGGCAGCCGGGCCTGGTGGTGCAGGAGTGCGGCGTGGGCCTGGTGCGGGTGCGCGCAGAGGCACGCCAAGCCGGCACCCGACTGGCTTTCGCCGCGCCACCGCTGCTGCACAGCGGCGCGCTGGAGCCGGCGCTGGTACAGCGCATTGCCACCGGGCTGCGTCTCAAGCCGGCCGACATCCTGCAGCACCAATGGGTGGACAACGGGCCGGGCTGGTGCGCCGTGATGCTGGCTTCGGCCCACGCGGTGCGCGCGGTGCAGCCTGACTGGTCTGCGCTGGGCGACATCAAGCTCGGCCTGGTGGGGGCCTGGCCCGAAGGCGATGCCACGCTGCATGCTGAAGGCCACGGCGCACGCTACGAAGTGCGCGCCCTGTTCGCCAGCGGCGGCGCGCGTCTTGAAGACCCGGTCACCGGCAGCCTGAACGCCAGCCTGGCACAGTGGCTCATCGGCACCGGCTTCGTACCCGCGCAGTACCGCGCGTCTCAAGGCCATCTGCTGCAGCGCGCCGGCATCGTGCATCTGCAGCAGCTGGGCGATACGCTGTGGGTGGGCGGCGACGTGGCGGTGTGCATCGACGGTCAGGTGAACCTGAGTTGAACAGCATCAAACCGCCTGCGCTGGCCGTCGACCACCTCGTGGTCGGCGCAACCACGCTGCAGCAAGGTGTGCAATGGTGCGAAGAGACGCTGGGCGTCACGCCCGGCCCGGGTGGCGAACATGCGCTGATGGGCACGCACAACCGCCTGATCAGCGTGACGGCGCCGGGTTTTGTGCTGTCCTATCTGGAGATCATCGCCATCAACCCCGGTGCCCCGGGTCCGGCCGCGGGCCGACAGCGCTGGTTCGGGTTGGACGACCCCGCAACGCAGGCCCGGCTGGCGCAGCACGGGCCCCAGCTGCTGCACTGGGTGGCGCGCAGCACGGGCCTCGCACAGCTCCAGGTGGCGCTGCACAAGCTGGGCCTGCAGCCGGGTGAGCCGGTGGCCGCCAGCCGCCCCACGCCTGCCGGCCTGTTGCAATGGCAGATGCTGCTGCGGCGTGACGGCAGCACGCTTTTCGGCGGCGCCTGGCCGACGCTGATCGAGTGGCAGGGCCCGCACCCGGCGCAAACCATGCCGCCCAGCGGCATCACGCTGCAGGGCCTGCAACTGCACGGCGGCCTGCCGGCCGCTGCCCAGGCGCTGTTGCAGGTGCCGGGCCTGGAGCTCGCGGACGGCCCCGGCCCGGCCCTGCGCGTCACCCTGCAAACGCCATTCGGCACCCAACAACTGTGCTCACCGCCATGACCGAAGAACTGTTCCGCGAAGACGCCACGCTGGCGCACTGCAGCGCCACCGTGCTGGTGGCCGACGAACACGGCCTCGTGCTCGACCGCACGGTCTTCTACCCGCTGGGTGGCGGCCAGGCCGGTGACGCCGGCTCCCTGACCAACACCAGCGGCGCGGTGCTCGCCATCGCCGACACCCGCAAACACCCGCAGCGCGCGGGCGACGTGTTGCACGTGCCTGCAGCGGGCGCTGACCTCTCGGGCTTCAGCCCCGGCACCGTCGTCAGCGCGCGGATCGACGCCGCGCGGCGCCACGCCCACCGCCGCTTCCATACCGCCACGCACCTGCTGTGTGCGCTGGTGCCGCACCCGGTGGACGGCTGCAGCATCACGGCCGGCTACGCGCGGCTGGACTTCCACATGAACGAAGCGCTGGACAAGGAAGCCCTGAACGCCGGCATTGCGCGGCTGGTGGCCGGCGCGCACCCGGTGCGCCACCGCTGGATCAGCGAGGCCGAGCTGGACGCCAACCCGAGTCTGGTGCGCAGCATGAGCGTGCAGCCGCCCAGATCGGCCGACGGTCTGGGCCGCATCCGCGTGCTGGAAATCGAGGGCGTGGACCTGCAGCCCTGTGGCGGCACTCACGTGGCCAACACGGCTGAGGTGGGCGCCGTGGTGGTGACCAAGATCGAGAAGAAGTCAGCGATGACGCGGCGCGTGGTGATCGGCTTTGCCGACCCCGCCTGAGCCACGCCTGAGCCACGTCTGACTCACGCCTGACTCACGTCTGACCCGGGGTCGGCCGTCAAAAAAGCCCACCGAAGTGGGCTCTGCGTGCCGGGCCTGAACGCGGTCTCAGGGGTTGCGGTAATTGTCGTGACAGTCCTTGCAGGTGTTGGCAGCGGCACCGAAGGCGACCTTCAACTGGTCCAGGTTGTTGGTCTTGGCAACAGCGGCCAGCCTGACCACTTCGTCCTGCATCTTCTTGGCGGCGGCATCAAACTTGGCGCGTTCGGTCCAGACGTTGGCCTTCGGCTGGCCCTTCTCGCTGCCACCCGTGCCTTCGACAAAGCCGGCGTAGGGCAACGTGGACATCTGAACCACGACCTCGGCGTTGGCCGCCGCGGCGGCGCCATCAAAAGGGGCGCGTCCGCTGGTCATGGCCCCGATGCGACCGAAGTGGGTGCCCATCACGGTGAAAGCGGCCTTGCGGTACTTCACCGCATCTTCGGGCTTCTGGAACTGCGCCGCTGCGGGCAGGGCGGTCAACAAACCACAAACGCCAGCCAGCACGGCGGCAACTTTCAGACGGGTCATCGGTAAATCTCCTTGGGGGGTGAAAGCGGGTGTCGACGAATCGCAAGGTCCAACAGCTGGCAAGCGACCGGCCCACGCTCCAGTTTACGAAACGGACCGGGGAGCTATTCCGAACTCAGGGAATGCCCTCGTTTTTGCGTCTGCGCCCGAGAAAGCCGGGGCCAATCGCGGTATGGTTGCGCCAGATGCTCGACGCTGAAAAAACCGCCACCAGGGTTTGGGACCTGCCCACCCGCCTCTTTCACTGGACGCTCGCCACGTCAGTGGTGGCGCTGGTGGTCACAGCCAAGGTGGGCGGCAACGCCATGGAGTGGCATATGCGGCTGGGCCTGCTGGTGCTGGGCCTGCTGGTGTTCCGCGCGCTGTGGGGCCTGGTCGGCGGGCGTTGGTCGCGTTTTGCGGCCTTCATCTACCCTCCTGCCACCGTGCTGCGCTACCTGCGTGGCCAGGCGCGGCCCGATGAACATCTGGATGTCGGACACAACCCGCTGGGCAGTTTTTCGGTGTTTGCCGTGCTCGGCCTGCTGGCCGTGCAGGTGGGCACCGGCCTGGTGGCCGACGACGAGATCGCCACCCTGGGCCCGTTGAACAAGCTGGTGGCCACCGAGACCGGGCTGCTCGCCACCAGCTGGCACAAGAGCTGGGGGCAGTGGCTCATCCTGGCGCTGGTGGCGCTGCACGTGGTGGCCATCATCGTCTACCAGTGGCGCAAGAAAGACCTGTTGCGGCCCATGTGGGTGGGCGACCGGCTGCTGCCGGCCGGCACCCCGGCCAGTGCCGATGGCGTGCGCCAGCGCTTGCTGGCGCTGGCGCTGGCTCTGGCCAGCGGCGCCTGCGTGGCCTGGGTGGTGCGCCTCGGCGCTTAGGACAGGTGCCTGAACCAACGTGGCCGCCGCCCGCGAAGTGCCCGACGAACCCGAGCCCGCACGCATAGCCTTGCTGGCGGCGCAAACCGCGAGCGAGCTGCAGGCCGTGCGCGAGCTGTTCCACGAGTACGCACAGTCGCTGAGCGTGGACCTGTGCTTTCAAAACTTCGAGGCCGAACTGGCGGGCCTGCCCGGCGACTACGCGCCTGCCGCCGGCGCACTGCTGCTCGCCACGGTCGACGGCCAACCGGCGGGCTGCGTGGCGATGCGGCCGCTGCCCGACTCCGACCACACCAATGCCTGCGAAATGAAGCGCCTGTACGTGCGCCCGTCTTTTCGCCGCTATGGCCTGGGCCTGCAACTGACCCGGCAATTGATGGATATGGCCGTGCAGGCAGGTCACTCGTGCATGCTGCTCGACACACTGGACGACATGGAAGCGGCGCGCGGCCTGTACCAGACGCTGGGCTTCTTCGAGGTACCCCCTTTCTACTTCAACCCCATCCCGGGTGCGCACTACCTGAAGGTGGTGCTGGGTGCCCCCGGTGCGCATTGGTAGCCCATTCACACGCCCGTTCACGCTCGTTGCCAGACCGATCCTTCCCCGACCCCGGCCCCCAAACCCCCTGCTGCACCAACCCCCTCCATGAACAATCCGATCCCGATCGAACTGCGCTGCGGCGACCTGCGCCTGGCCCTGCGTGCCGACCTTGGCGGTGCCATTGCCGGCCTGTGGTGGGGCGATCTGCCGGTGCTGCGCAGCACCGAGCCTGCTGAACTGGGCAGCTCGCGCCAGTCGGGGTGTTTTCCGCTCGCGCCCTACTCCAACCGGCTGGGCTACCGGCGCTTTCGGTGGCAGGGCAAGGACCACACCACCGAGCCCAACTTCGACGACAACCCGCACTCGGTGCACGGCGTGGCCTGGCAGCGGCCCTGGAATGTGGTCGGCAGCAACAGCAGCGCCGGCAATGCCCAGGCCGAGCTGGGCTACACCCACAGCGCC
Organism: Burkholderiales bacterium; assembly: GCA_038328935.1. Lineage (GTDB taxonomy): Bacteria > Pseudomonadota > Gammaproteobacteria > Burkholderiales > Burkholderiaceae_C > Rubrivivax. The sequence continues at coordinate 413 of JBBQMM010000344.1, read as the reverse complement.
GACGCCCACTGGCCTTTCGACTTCAGCCTGCGCCAGCGCTTTGTGCTGACGCCCGACGCGCTGGAAGTGCACCTGGCCTTCACCAACACCGCTGCACAGCCGCAGCCGGTGGGCCTGGGGTGGCACCCGTATTTCCCGAAACGTTCGCGCAGCCGCCTGCACATCGAGCTCACCGACCGCTGGGAAAGCGACGCCACCGGCCTGCCCACGCGCCGCGTGCCGCAGCCGGGCATCGACGCCGACGTGTCGCATCTGGCCTTCGACCACTGCTTCGAAGGCTGGCGCGGTGCGGCCCGCATCCGTGACGAAAAATTCTCGATGCGGCTGACCTCGTCGCTGCCCTACCTGGTGGTGTTCACGCCCGACACCAAACCCTACTACTGCGTCGAGCCGGTGAGCCACGTCAGCAATGC
>JBBQMM010000343.1:0-5118 GCA_038328935.1 Burkholderiales bacterium | reverse complement strand
CCCGCCGCTCGTTTCGACACCCTCCCGCTCGACCCCAAACTCTTGCGCGCCGTGGCCGATTCCGGCTACCTCGCCATGACGCCCATCCAGGCCAAGGCGATCCCCATCGTGCTGGAAGGCCGCGATGTGATGGGGGCGGCGCAAACCGGCACCGGCAAGACCGCGGCGTTCACCATTCCGCTGTTGCAGAAGATGCTGCGCCACCAAAACGCCAGCATGTCGCCGGCTCGTCACCCGGTGCGTGCATTGGTGTTGGCACCCACGCGTGAGTTGGCCGACCAGGTGGCCGAAAGCGTCAAGAAGTACGCCAAACACTCGCAGTTGCGTTCTGCCGTGGTCTTTGGCGGCATCGACATGAAGCCGCAGACGCTGCAGCTCAAGGCCGGCGTCGAGGTGCTCATCGCCACTCCGGGCCGCCTGCTCGACCACATCGAAGCCAAGAACGCGGTGCTCAACCAGGTCGAGTACGTGGTGCTCGACGAGGCCGACCGCATGCTGGACATCGGCTTTCTGCCCGACCTGCAGCGCATCCTGGCCTACCTGCCCAAGCAGCGCCAGACTTTGCTGTTCTCGGCCACCTTTTCACCCGAGATCAGGAAGCTGGCATCCAGCTACCTGCAGGACCCGGTGCTGGTTGAAGTGGCGCGCCCCAACGCCACGGCCACCAATGTGGAACAGCGCTTTTACAGCGTCACCGACGACGACAAGCGTGCCGTGGTGCGCCAGTTGCTGAAGCAGCGTGCGCTGTCGCAGGCCCTCATCTTCGTCAACAGCAAGCTCGGCGCGGCTCGTCTGGCCCGTTCCTTCGAACGCGACGGTCTGCGCACCCAGGCGCTGCATGGCGACAAGAGCCAGGACGAGCGGCTGAAGGCGCTGGCGTCGTTCAAGGCCGGTGAGGTCGATCTGCTGGTGGCCACCGACGTGGCCGCCCGCGGCCTGGACATCGCCGATTTGCCGGCGGTGTTCAACTTCGACGTGCCCTTCAATGCCGAGGACTACGTGCACCGCATCGGCCGCACGGGCCGCGCGGGCGCGTCGGGGCTGGCGGTGACGCTCGTCACACGCGACGACACACGGCTGGTGGCCGACATCGAAAAGCTGATCAAGAAGAAGCTCGAGATCGAGGCCATCGAACTGGAAGACGACCGCCCCCGGCGGGCACCTCGTCGTGACGACGAGGTGCGCACTGATCGCGCCGAGCGCAGCGAGCGCGACTTCAGCCGGCCCGCAATGCCCCCAGTCGCTGCGCCGGCGGCAGGTTATTCAAGTCCGCGGCCGCTGCCCCGTGCCACGCCGAAGGATCCCTTCTTCGACAAGCCCTACGAGCCCAGTGGCGCCGGTGGAGCCGCCTGGGAGCGAAGCATCAGGACTGCGGCTCCGGCAGCGGCAGCGGCAGCAGCATCTGCTGGATCGGGTCCATTGCTGTCGCTGAACACGAAGTCGAAGAAAAAAGTGGGTTCGCTGCTGGGCGGTTGAGGGGCCTGGAAGCCGGCTTGCCTGGGCGACACCGAAGGCCGGTGGGCGGCGCCGGTCAGGCCGCCAGCCAACTGAACACCGCGGGCAGCTTGTCTGACAGCTGGGGCCGTTGACGGGGCGACATCGAGCGCCAGCGGTTGACGGTTTCGGTGCGGCTCAGCGCCTCCTTCAAAGTCAGGCCCAGGCTGAAGCTCAGCCGCGTGCCGGGGGCCAAGGTGTCGATCAGGGCGTTGAACAAGGCTGTGTTGCGATAGGGCGTTTCGATGCAGATCTGCGTCTGGGCGTGGCGGCGCGACCAAGCCTCCAGCTCTCTGATACGGGCCGCCCGCGCAGCGGCTTCCTGCGGCAGGTAGCCCACGAAAGCGAAACTCTGCCCGTTCAGACCACTGGCGGCCAGGGCCATCAGCAACGAGCTGGGACCTGCCAGCGTTTGCACCACCAGGCCCGTTGCGTGCGCGCAGGCTACCAACTCCGCGCCGGGGTCGGCCACGGCAGGCAGCCCAGCCTCGGACAGCAGCCCCAGGTCGACTCCCGCGATGGCCGGTGCCAGCAGCGTCGCCCACTGCGTGCCGGGCACTGCGTCGCCACTGCCTTTGCGTGCGCGCGGCAATTCCTGGATGTCGATGGCCTGCAGCGGCAAGGCCAGGGGCACGATGGCCTGCACGCGCTTGAGAAAAGCCCGCGAGCTGCGCGCATCTTCGACCACCCAATGGGTCAGCGCTGCGGCTTGCGTGATCACGGCTTGCGGCAGCACCTGCTCCAGCGGCACGGCTTCGCTGCCCAGGTCCAGCGTGTTGGGTACCAGCAGCAGGCGGCCGGCTTTTGCGGCGGCGCTCATGCCAGCAACGGGTCGAGCCCGGCCGCACGCAGCATGCGACAGGTGCGGATCAGCGGCAGCCCGACCAGCGCGCTGGGGTCGTCGCTGTGGATGTGCGTCAGCAGCGCGATGCCCAAGGTCTCGCACTTGGCGCTGCCGGCGCAGTCGTAAGGCTGCTCGAGCCGCAGGTAGTGTTCGATCTCGCTGTCAGACAGTGTGCGGAAGCCGACCGTCACCGACGCCAGTTCCACTTGTGCAAAGCCGGTGTCGTTGCGCACCACGGCCACGGCCGTTTGAAAGACGGCCTGGCGGCCACTGAGCATCCGCAACTGCGCCACAGCGCGTTCGTGCGTTCCCGGTTTGCCCAGCGCCTGGCCATCCAGGTCGGCCACCTGATCGGAGCCGATCACCACTGCATGCGGGTGCTGTCCGGCCACCGCCTGCGCCTTCGCCAGCGCCAGCCGCAGCGCCAACGCTGACGGCGTCTCGCCGGCCAGCGCCGTTTCGTCGGTGTCTGGAGCCATCACCTCAAAAGGCAGGCGCAGCCGTTGCAACAGCTCTCGTCGGTAGCGCGATGTGGAGGCCAGAATGAGCGCTGGCGCGGGCTTGGAAACGGTCGGTTCTTGCATGGGATGCATTGTGCAAGCTGAAGCTCGTGCGTTGGCGGGTGCGCTCGTGTCGTGTGCTCGTGACATGCGTTCGTGACATGCGTTCGTGACGTGTGCTCGTGACGTGTATTCATGACCTGTACTCGTCACGCGTGCTCGTGTCTTGCGTTGGCACCGGGGCGCTGCAACCAGGTCCCTCATGCGCAAGCACGCCGGCTGCTTGCCGCCTGCTTGCCGGCTGCTCGCCGCCTGCAGCCCGCTGGCTACACTGCGGTGCAGTCGACCACGTCGGCCCCCCACGTCCACCTGAGTCACCCTTCGATGCGAGAACGACAAGCCAATCCCCGCGCGCTGCGCCTGGAGTCGCTGTGCAAGGAAAGCGGCAGCCTCCAAGGCAGTTGGCCACTGGCTGCCCTGACGCGTCTGAGCGAGAGCTTCTCGGCCGCGCCCGACGGCAGCGCGAGCTGGGCGCTCAAAGGATCGACGCAGCAACCCGCGGGGGGCGCCACGCAGTTGTGGGTGCAACTGACGGCGCAGGCCGTGGTGCCGCTGCAGTGCCAGCGTTGCCTGGGCCCGCTGGCGCAGCGCCTGGAGGTGGACCGTTCGATCTGCTTCGTGCAAGGTGAAGACCTGGCGGCAAGGTTGGACGAAGAGACCGAAGACGACGTGATGAGCCTGCCCGCCACGCTGGACGTGCAGGACCTGGTGGAAGATGAATTGATCCTGGCGCTGCCCATCGTGCCACGCCATGACGGCCCCTGTCCGCAGCCCTTGGCGCCCGAAGCGGTGCAGGCCGTGGCCGACGCGGTACCCGCCACCAAGCAGCCGCACCCTTTTGCGGCGCTGGCCGTGCTCAAACGCGGCGACAAAGCTCCATGAAGAAGCCCTGTGCCCCGGCAACCGCTCAATTTGCCAGTGTATGGATGCCGAGTGCTACACTTGCGGGCTTTGCCGAAGCAGTGGGCGACGTCTTGCGTTCGCCCGGCTGGTCAGCGCGGATCACCACGCGCGCATTCAGATTTCGCGTGTCAGATTTCGCGTGGTTTGACACTTCGCGTTCATTGACCTTTCGCTGTTATTGAGATTTCGCTTTTATTGAGATTGCGCGTCCGGCGTGGCTGCCACCGGTCGACCACCACCACCGCCGACCACCCCCAACAGCCGCGCCCACCCTTAGGAGAAACCCATGGCCGTTCAACAGAACAAGAAGTCGCCTTCCAAGCGCGGTATGCACCGCTCGCACAACGCCGTGGCTGCACCCGGCACCGCTGTGGAATCCACCACCGGCGAAGTGCACCTGCGCCACCACATCAGCCCCACCGGTTTCTACCGCGGCCGCAAGGTCCTGAAGACCAAGGCAGACGCCTGAACTTTCCAGATTCGATGCGTTGCGCGGCGCCCATCGGCTGCAGCGCTGCGAATTGAGCACCGTGCCGCCTGAAGTTCCGCTGAACGCACTGCAGTTGACGCGCTTGGCCGTCGACTGCATGGGCGGTGACCACGGCCCTGCGGCCACCCTGCCGGCTTGCCAGTCGTTTCTGGCCAAACACCCCGATGTCGAGCTGGTCCTGGTGGGCACCGAGGCCGCGCTGGCGCCCACGCGTGGCTGGGCCCGCTGCCACCAGGTGGTGGCCACGGAGGTGGTCACCATGGACGACTCCATCGAACACGCCTTGCGTCGCAAGAGAGATTCGTCGATGCGCGTGTCGATCCGGCAGCTGCAAGAAGCTGCTGAACACCGGGCGCACGCCTGTGTTTCTGCTGGCAACACGGGCGCCTTGATGGCGGTGTCGCGTTTCTTGCTGAAGACCCTTGAGGGCATCGACCGGCCGGCCATTGCTGCCGTCATGCCCAACCGTCTGGCCGGCTACACCACGGTGCTCGATCTGGGCGCGAATGTCGATTGCACGCCTGAACACCTGCTGCAATTTGCGGTCATGGGCAGCGCGCTGGTGGCTGCCGTCGAAGGCAAGCCAGAGCCCACGGTGGGCCTGTTGAACATCGGCGAAGAGGCCATCAAGGGCAGCGACGTCATCAAACGCGCCGGCGAGGTGCTGCGCGCCGCGGGGCTGGCCGGGCAGATCAACTTCAAGGGCAATGTCGAGGGCAACGACATCTACAAGGGCACGGTCGACGTCGTGGTGTGTGATGGTTTCGTGGGCAATGTGTTGCTCAAGACCAGCGAAGGGCTGGCTTCGATGCTGTCGGAGATCATCA
>JBBQMM010000342.1:0-5128 GCA_038328935.1 Burkholderiales bacterium | reverse complement strand
GCCTGCTGCACGGTGACTGCATGACCATCACCGGCAAGACGGTGGCTGAGAACCTGGCCGACGTGCCCGACCTGTCGCCCGACCAGAAGGTGATCCGCCCGGTCAGCAACCCGGTCTACGCCGAGGGCCACCTGGCCATCTTGAAGGGCAACCTGTCGCCCGAGGGCTGCGTGGCCAAGATCACCGGCCTGAAGAACCCGGTCATCACCGGGCCCGCCCGCGTCTTCGACGACGAGCAGAGCGCCCTGGCCGCCATCTTGGCCAACAAAATAGTGGCTGGCGACGTGATGGTGCTGCGCTACCTGGGCCCCAAGGGCGGCCCGGGCATGCCCGAGATGCTGGCGCCCACCGGCGCGCTGATCGGCCAGGGGCTCGGCGAAAGCGTGGGCCTGATCACCGATGGCCGGTTCTCCGGCGGCACTTGGGGCATGGTGGTGGGCCATGTGGCGCCTGAAGCCTATGCCGGTGGCTTGATTGCAATGGTGCACGAGGGCGACAGCGTCACCATCGATGCCCACCAGCTGAAGCTGGAGCTTCACGTGGGCGCCGCTGAAATTGCCCGCCGCCGCGCGCTGTGGGTGCAACCGGCGCCACGCTACACCCGCGGCGTGATGGCCAAGTTTGCGCGCAACGCGTCCAGCGCCAGCCTGGGCGCGGTGCTGGACGGGGACTGACGCCGAATCGAAAGTGGCTTCGAACCCCGCCTCAGCCGACGAACGGTCACATCGTCGGGTCGCGGCTGGTCCGCTTGCGGTCCCCATCGGGCAGATCTTCGGCCTTGGTCACGGGTGGCGCGGCCGCTGCCGCACGGCGCGCAACATCTGCACGGGTGGCGCTGGCTCGCTTGTCTCGTCCCAGGTCCAGCCCGAGTGCAGACAAGGCACGCTGGCGGCGCTGTACTTTGCGCTCTTGCATGCGGTTCATCTCGCGCCGCTTGGTCCAGCCCGAGGTGTCGGCAAAGTGCCACCACAGCACCGCGCCGGCAAATGGGGCCATCACCCACCACCATGACAGCCGAGCCATGGGCCCCCATTCGGCCACTTTTGCCGCCAGCAGCAAGACGCCCAAGATCACGAGGTACATGTGCACGGTCTCCTCGGTGCACTGTAGCGCAGAGGCGCGACCCGGTCAGCAGCGAATAAGCGCCTCAAACCCGGGCTGCACCGGGGCTGCACCGGGCAGGCGGCCGGTCAGTAGGCCTGGCCCAGCTGCTCCAGGATGGCCGGATTCTCCAGCGTGCTGGTGTCCTGGGTGATGGCCTCGCCCTTGGCGATGCTGCGCAGCAGGCGGCGCATGATCTTGCCGCTGCGTGTCTTGGGCAGGTTGTCGCCAAAGCGGATGTCCTTGGGCTTGGCAATCGGGCCGATCTCCTTGCCCACCCAGTTGCGCAGTTCGATGGCCAGCTTCTTGGCTTCATCACCGGTGGGGCGGCCGCGCTTCAGGACCACGAAGGCACAGATGGCCTCGCCGGTGGTGTCGTCCGGGCGGCCCACCACGGCGGCTTCGGCCACCAGTTCGGTGTGGCTGACCAGCGCCGACTCGATTTCCATCGTGCCCATGCGGTGGCCCGAAACATTCAGCACATCATCGATGCGCCCGGTGATGGTGAAGTAACCGGTGGCCTTGTCGCGAATGGCGCCGTCGCCAGCCAGGTAGTAGCCCTTCAGCTCTGGCGGGTAGTAGCTCTTCACGAACCGGTCGGCGTCGCCCCAGATGGTGCGGATCATGCTGGGCCAGGGCTTCTTGATGACGAGGATGCCGCCGCTGCCGTCGGCCACGTCGGCACCGGTTTCGTCGACGATGGCCGCCGCGATGCCCGGGAAGGGCAGCGTGCACGAACCCGGCACCATCGGCGTGGCGCCCGGCAGCGGCGTGATGACGTGGCCCCCGGTCTCCGTCTGCCAGAAGGTGTCGACGATCGGGCAGCGGCTGCCGCCGATGTTCTGGTAGTACCACTCCCACGCGGCCGGGTTGATGGGTTCACCCACGCTGCCCAGGATGCGCAGGCTGCTGAGGTCGCTTTTCTTCGGGTGCACGGCTTCATTGCTTTCAGCCGCCTTGATGAGCGAACGGATGGCCGTGGGCGCGGTGTAGAAGATGGTGACCCTGTGCTTTTCGATGGTCTTCCAGAAGCGTGCTGCGTCGGGGTAGGTGGGCACGCCTTCAAACACGATCTCGGTGCCACCCAGCGCCAGCGGGCCATAGGTGATGTAGCTGTGCCCGGTGACCCAGCCGATGTCGGCCGTGCACCAGAAAACGTCGTCGGGCTTCAGATCGAAGGTCCAGGCCGTCGTCAACGCAGCGTGCAGCAGGTAGCCGCCGGTGCTGTGCTGCACGCCCTTGGGCTTGCCGGTGCTGCCGCTGGTGTAGAGCAGGAACAAAGGGTGCTCGGCGCCCACCCACTCGGGTTCACAGGTGGTGGGCTTGCCGGCCAGTTCGTCGTGCAGCCAATGGTCGCGGCCCGCGGTCCAGGCCACAGCGCCGCCGGTGCGCTTGTAGACGATGACGCTCTTGACGGTTTCGCAGCCGGGCATGGCCAGTGCTTCGTCGGCGATGTTCTTCAGCGGCAGCTGTTTGCCGCCGCGGGCCTGTTCGTCTGCGGTGATGACCATCACGGCGCAGGTGTCCTGGATGCGGTCGCGCAGGCTCTGCGCGCTGAAGCCGCCGAACACCACCGAGTGCGTGGCACCGATGCGCGCGCAGGCTTGCATGGCGGCCACGCCCTCGATGCCCATGCTCATGTAGATGATGACGCGGTCGCCCTTGTTCACACCGCGCGCCCTCAGCGCATTGGCAAACTGGCACACCTTGGCCAGCAGTTCGCTGTAGCTGATCTTGGTGACGGCGCCATCGTCGGCCTCGAAGATGATGGCGGTCTTGTCGCCCAGCCCGCGCTCGACGTTGCGGTCCAGGCAGTTGTAGCTGGCGTTCAGCGTGCCGTCTTCAAACCACTTGAAGAACGGTGCGTTGCTGCTGTCCAGCACTTTGGTGAATGGGGTCTTCCAGCTGATGAACTCACGCGCCAGGCGGGCCCAGTAGCCTTCGTGGTCACGGTCGGCCTCGTCGCACAGCGCCTGGTAGGCCGCCATGCCCGAAACACGGGCCGCTGCCACCAGGGCTGCGGGTGGCTGGTGGGTCTTCAATTCGGTGGGTTGGTCGCTGGACATGGAAAGTGTCTCCTGGTTGGAACTAAAGGATTCTTCTGCTTGGGGCAGAAGGTAGGCCTCGGCTCTGACGAACCCCTTACGGTGCAGGCCCGAACTTTGGACTGAAGGTTGAATCCCATCACTACAATTCCGGTTAGGGGATTCCCGAACCAACCCAGCACAACATGACCATCAAAGCCCCGACCGAGAAGTCGCGCCAGCGCATCCTGCCCAACTTCATTTTCGCCAGCCGATGGTTGCAGCTGCCGCTGTACCTGGGCCTGATCGTCGCGCAGTGCGTATACGTCTTCCATTTCTGGGTCGAGCTGGTGCACCTGGTCGAGGCGGTATTCGGCGACAAGGACGCGCTGGCCCTGCTGGTGAGCAGCATCGGCTACAAGAGTGACTTCCAGGTCACCGCGCTGAATGAGACCATCATCATGCTGGTGGTGCTGGCGCTGATCGACGTGGTGATGATCAGCAACCTGCTCATCATGGTCATCATCGGTGGCTATGAAACCTTCGTGTCGCGCCTGGACCTCGACGACCACCCCGACCAGCCCGAATGGCTGAGCCATGTCAATGCATCGGTGTTGAAGGTGAAGCTCGCCACGGCCATCATCGGCATCAGTTCCATCCACCTGCTGAAGACCTTCATCAACGCTGCCAACTACACCGACAAGGTGCTGATGTGGCAGACCCTGATCCACATCGCGTTCCTGTTCTCGGCCCTGGCGATTGCCTACGCCGACAAGCTGATGGCGCATTCGCCCAGGCCCGCTCACTGAGCAGCTGGACTGGGCGAATCCATGCAAAACACCTTGTTGTTTGTTGCCGGCCTGGCTGGCCTGGTCATCGGCGCCGGTCTGCTGGTGCGGGGCGCGTCCAAGCTGGCGCTGTCGTTCGGCATCTCGCCGCTGGTGGTGGGCCTGACCATCGTGGCCTTCGGCACCAGCGCGCCCGAGGTGGCGGTGTCGGTGGGCGCGGTGCTGGAGGGCAAGACCGACCTGGCCATCGGCAACGTGGTGGGCAGCAACATCTTCAACGTGCTCTTCATCCTCGGCGTCAGCGCGCTGATCACGCCGCTGGTGGTCAACAGGCAACTGATCCGGCAGGAAGTTCCGATCATGATCGGTGCCTCATTGCTGTTGCTGGCGATGGGGCTGGACGGCAAGCTCAGCGTCTGGGACAGCGCGATGCTGTTCGCCTTGCTGTTGGCCTACTCGAGCTACCTGGTGATTCAATCGCGCCGCCAGTCGGCCGCCGAACAGGCCTCGCTCAGCCAGGACCTCACGAGCGCCGCGCCGGGCGCCTGGGACGCCAGGCTGCCGGCGCAATTGCTGTTGATTGCCGTCGGCCTGGTGGCGCTGGTGCTGGGGTCGGATGCGCTGGTCTCGGCCTCGGTGGCCTTCGCCAAACAAATGGGTGTCAGCGACCTCGTCATCGGCCTGACCATCGTCGCGGCCGGCACCTCGATGCCCGAGGTGGCCACGTCCGTCACGGCTGCCATCAAAGGCGAACGCGATATCGCCGTCGGCAACGTGGTGGGCAGCAGCACCTTCAACATCCTGGGCTGCCTGGGCATCTCCGGTCTGGTCTCGGGCGACCTGGGTCTGGTGATGCCGGCGTCGCTGCTGGCCTTCGACATCTGGGTGATGCTGGCGGTGGCGCTGGCCTGTCTGCCGGTGTTCATGACCGGCCGCATGATTGCGCGCTGGGAAGGCGGCGTCTTCCTGGCTTACTACGTGGCCTATATGGCCTATCTGATTCTGGCTTCGCAACAGCACGCCGCACTGGCCACCTTCAGCGCCGCCATGCTCAGCTTCGTGGTGCCACTCACCGTGGTGACACTCGTGGTCATGCTGATCCGGCCGGCGAAGGCGTCGTAGCCGGACCGGCCGAGGCGGGGGGGGGGGGGGGGCCGGGGGCGGCGCCCGGGGCGGCCCGGGGGGGGCGGCGGCGGGCGCGGGGCGGGCGCGCGC
>JBBQMM010000341.1:0-5149 GCA_038328935.1 Burkholderiales bacterium | reverse complement strand
GGCTGCGGCCAGTGGGCGACGCGCCTTGGTTTCCTCGCTTGAGTTCACGGGGTCACCGTCGACATACTGAGTGATCCACTTTTGCAGCCACTTCTGCATGTCTTCGGCCGTCTTGAACGTGCCCACTTTGTCGCGCACGATGCACTTCAGGTAATGAGCGAAGCGGCAGGTCGCGAATAGGTAAGGCAGCCGAGCCGCAAGCGCGGCATCGCCAGACCGATGTACTTGCTGTCTTCAGAGTCGCGCAGCGAGCGCCACGCGGCGTACTCGGGCGTGGAGAAAATCTTCGTCAGGTCGCGTGGGTTGGCCAGCTCTTGCCAACTGTCCATCTGCATCAGGTTGGGCGATGCACCGGTGATGAACGGGGCGTGCGCAGCCGCTGCGATCTTGGCCATCTCGCCCAGCAGCTCCACGTCGGGTGCGCTCTGGTCGAAGTGGTAGTCGCCCACGATGGCACCAAAGGGCTCGCCGCCGAACTGACCAAACTCTTCAGCGTAGACGCGTTTGAAAATCGGGCTCTGGTCCCAGTTGGTGCCCTTGTAGCGCTTCAGCGTCTTGCCCAGATCGGCCTTGCTGATGTTCATGACGCGAATCTTCAGCTGCTCGTCGGTCTCGGTGTTGCTCACCATGTAGTGCAGGCCACGCCAGGCGCCTTCGAGCTTCTGGAAGTCTTCGTGGTGCAGGATCATGTTGACCTGCTCCGACAGTTTCTTGTCGATGGAGGCAATCATCGCTTCGATGGAAGCCACCACGTCGCCACTGATCAGCTGTGTCTGCGACAGTGCCTGCTGCGCCAGCGTCTGCACCGCTTTCTCGACGGCGCTCTTGGCGTCGTCGGACTTGGGTTTGAACTCCTTTTGCAGCAGCGATGCCAGCTCGCTGCCTTCGACGGTCACGCCCGCAAGGGCAGTTGAGGCTTGTACTTCGGCCATTCTTGAATACTCCAGCGTGGGTTGCGGTTTGCTTGCGGTTCGCTTGCGGTGGTGCTCAGGCAGGGTCTGCGGGCTTGCGGGCTCAGGCAGGGTCTGCGGGCTTGTGGGCTCAGGCAGGCTCAGCGGGCTTCGCCGTTGCGGCCAGTGAACTGAGCAGCGCCGGGTCGCTCATCAGCTTGCCGATCAACTCTTCGGCGCCGCCCTTGCCGTCCATGTAGGTGACGAGGTTGGCCAGCTGTTCGCGCGCCTGCAGCAGCTTGTTCAGCGAGTCCACCTTGCGCGCTACCGCGGCCGGCGAAAAGTCGTCCATGTTCTCGAAGCTGATGTCCACGGCCATGTTGCCTTCGCCCGTCAGCGCGTTGGGCACCGTGAAAGCCACGCGCGGCTTCATCGACTTCATGCGCGCGTCGAAGTTGTCGACGTCGACTTCAAGAAACTTGCGGTCGGCCACTGGCGCCAGCGGGTCCGCAGGCTTGCCCGACAGATCCGCCAGCACGCCCATCACGAAGGGCAACTGGATCTTCTTTTCGGCGCCGTAAACCTCGACGTCGTATTCGATCTGAACTCGGGGCGCGCGGTTGCGGGCGATGAACTTTTGACTGCTGCTCATGCAAAAACTCCTAAAAAATCGCGGCGGTGTGGGCCAGACCAAGGTACGAGGTTTTCCCGTAACTCAAGCCTTTCGTCAAGGGTTTTCAGGGCCATGTATCGAATCAGGGTCAACACCAACGCTGCGGGCGACACCAGCCATCGCCTCGGGTGCCAGCTCTTTCATGAGCTGCAAGAAGTTGTGGTTGACCAATTGGCGAGCGCGCCGCAAAAACAGCGGCGCTGGGTTGGAAGGTTCGGTGCGCTCCAGGAACTCACACACCATGTCGATGGCGCGCAACGCATCGGCGCGATTGGATACCTGGCCGCTCAGCACGCCGCGAGCCACCGGCCCGCCGGCACCGCCATCGGCCATGCCTTCGTCGCCGGCCAGGTCGGCGGTCTGCGGCATCAAGGCCGCCACAGCCTTTACGAATCGCTTCAGCGGCAGCACATCGGGCGCTGCGGAGCCCAGGAAGTCCTGCAAGGCGGCATCGAAGGCATCGAATTGGGCCCCGTTTTCGTCGACCGTGACGCGCAGCTCCGGCTCGGCGTCGACCGCATCGGCCAACATGCGCTGCAGCCGGTCCTTGCCCATGGGCGTTTCTGACTCGAGCGGCTGCGCCAGCATCATGGCCAGCTCCACGTCGCGCCCGGTGACGCGGCCGAGCATGCGGTGTTGCATCACGGCAGCAGCGCGCAGGTCGCCCAGCAGGCCCTGGGTCTCGAACAGCACCGCCAGCGCGTTGACACGCGCATAGGGGTCACCATCATCAGGGTCGGGCAGCGGCAGCACCGTGGCGCCCAGTTCCCGCATCATGCCGCTCAGCAGCTGCAGGCCCGGCGCCAACGCCGCGTAGCCGTACAGCTGCACTCCAGAGCGCAACCAATAGACCGCCAGACGCAGGTCCCGCGAGCGCGAGAGCATGTCTTCGGCGCCTTCGCGCACGGCCACCCAATCGGGTGCCTCGGCGGGGCCGAACTGCGATTCAGGCTTGCCTGCCGCCGCTTGCGTCAGCTCGAGAAACGGGTTGTCGTACTCGAGATCGGGGCCACAAGGAGCGGACTCGTCGCCCAGAGGCTGCAACCAGCCGGCGATCAAGGTCGGTGCTTCTTGAAGGTCGCTCATCGATGAAGGGCGCGGTTACTGCGGAGACTGGGGTGGGCGATGCTGTGGGCAATGCTGTGAACAATGCTGCCCCTGGTATTGCATGCTCGGTGCCGTGGTGTCGGCAGCCGTGACATGCCAGCCTTGCGGCATGACGCGCTGTCGATCAACACCGGGAAACCCTGCATCGCACAACAACTGCCTCGGGGCCGGAGTGTCGATGACGAGAGCCAAGAATGAAACCCCCTACAAACGATGAGGCTGGGACAAATTTTTCGGTGTTGTCTTGGTGCATTGACCGATGCTTTTGCATTGGAAACCGCCTATCGTCGCCGCGCAAAGGCCCGCAATGCCCAGAGATCAACACCATGCACCACGAAGTCGCATCGCTTACGTTCATTGACCTTGTTGCCCGACGCGATGGGCAGCAACAGGGATGACAGCGATGCCCGCCACGGCGCGCTGGTCGCTGGCTCTTTCTCTTGCGCTGTCCACGCTGGCCGTTGCTGCAGCACAGGCCCAGACGCCACCGGAAGCGACACCGCGAGCCCCAGCCATGGTGCCGTCGGCCCGTGAGCTGGCAACACCGCAGACGCCCGCCGAGCGCGCATCCGAACAAACCCCGCCGCGCCCCGCGCCTGAAGCGCTGGCGCGCGAGTTGGGCAAACCCGCAGACGAGCTGCTGCTGGACGTCACCGGCTACACGGTGGACGACAGCGCGCCGGCCGAGTTGCGCGCCGCTGTCCGGCGCCTCACGGCCGCCTACGTGGGGCCGCGTAAAGGCTTCGAAGACCTGGTGGGCGCCGCCGCCGAAGTCACCCGCTATCTGCAACGCGAGCTGGGGTATTACCTCGCCTACGCCTACGTGCCGGAGCAGAGCGCCCAGGGCGGCGTGATCAGGCTGGCCGTGCTGGAAGGCCGGCTCGACCAGGTGGTGCTGAACTGGCGCGACGGCCTGCCGGTGGACCGTGATGTGGTGCAGGCCTACCTGGACCGCTTGCCGCGTGGCGAGGTGCTGAAGGTGCGCGACATCGAGCGCGTGGTGTTTCTGGTGAACGACCTGCGCGGCATGACGACCCGCTTCGAGTTGCGCCCTGGCCGCCTGCCGGGAACCGCCACGCTGGTGGTCACCCCCGCGGCAGACAAGCGCAGCACCGGCAAGCTGGAGCTGGACGCCAACGGCACCGACGCGCTGGGCCTGTACCGCGCCACCGGGCTGCTGCAGGTGAACAGCCCCCTGGGGCGTGGCGACGGCCTGACACTGAATGCGCTGGCTTCCAGCACCGGCGGCCTGAGCTTTGCGCTGCTGGGCTACAACACGCCGCTGGGCAGCGACGGCTTCAAGCTCGGTGCATCGCTGTCGGCCGTGAAGTACCAGCTGGACAGGGACGCGTTTCCACTGGACCTGCACGGCACGGCAGCCACGTTCAACATCTACGGCCTGTACCCGGTGGTGCGCGCACGCAACCTGAATCTGTTTGCACTGCTGTCGCTGGAACAGAAGACCTACGACGACCGCAACCTGAACAGCGGCGCCAAGCGCAAGGTCGAAGTGGCCACGCTGGGCACCACGGGCGACTTTCGCGACAGCCTGCTGGGCGGCGCGGTGAACACCTACGAATTGAATGTGATCAGCGGCCGTGTCACGCCGCTGCAGGGCAGCTCGCCCAGCCTGGAGGACGACGCCCGCTTCACCAAGGTGGGCTACGGATACTCACGCCTGCAAGACCTGGTGACCGGGCGCGCGTTGGTGTACGCCAGCCTGCGCGGACAGCAGGCGCTGAACAATCTCGACACCACCGAGCAATTTCGCCTGGGCGGCCCCGACGCGGTGCGCGCTTTTGCAACCGGCGAAGGCAGCGGCGACAGCGGTGTGGTGGGCTCGCTGGAACTGCGGCTGTTGCCGCCTGAAGACTGGTTCGGGCGGCTGGCCCGCGAGTTCGTGGTCAGCGTCTTTGCTGACGCGGGCTACGTGCAATACCGCTACCGGCCGCGCGCCGGCAACCTGCCCGCCACCGAAGCCAATCACATGCTGCTCAGCGGCGCTGGCGTGGGCCTGGTCTGGGTGCGGGCGGGCGAGTACTCGTTGCGCCTGAGCGTGGCGCAGGCCACCGGCGGCACGGTGCGTGGCGCCACCAGCAAGCCCGGCACGCGCGTGTACCTGCAAGCAGCGATGTTGTTCAACTGAACCTGCTGCTCACCTGCACCGCATGGACAGAACACCCATCATCCTAGAAACCGCAGTTAAACCGCTTCTCTCCGCTGGCTACACCGCATGAATTCTGGCTTTCGTACCCACGACCACCTTCACCTTTTGGGTGACAGCGCTACGCATCCGACTGAGCCACACTGGCGCATGCTGGCGGCGTTGCTCCTCCTCGCGGGCATGAGCCCGCAGCGTCGTCGCGCCAGGGCGGGGACGCCCTGGCCTTCGGCAGGCGAATTTGGTCCACCGGACCAAATACGTCCGGCCTCAGCCTTGCCAGCGCACCCCATCGCGGCCCACTCGGGCGCGTCCAAC
>JBBQMM010000340.1:0-5154 GCA_038328935.1 Burkholderiales bacterium | reverse complement strand
GGTCGCCACGGATGACGCTCGTTTGGGCTGCCGTCGACCCTCAACAGGCCGCTGCCGAAGCCAAGGACCTCGTCAGTGCGTGTTCAAGAGCCTTGCCGGGGGCCTTTGGGAGAAAAAAGTGCGTTTGAATTTCCTATCCTCCTCAACAGTCCGTCAATGGGAAATCGGCGACAAGCAACCCAGCGGACCGTCGCTGAAGCTCTTGAGTCTTTTGGACAGGAAGGGCCTGGACGTCCTGATTTGACGCGGCGTCACAACGGCATGGCCGCCGGCAGCTTGTTTGCTGCTGGACGACGCCCTACCTGCCGTTCGGGGGTGCCCGCAATGGGCTTAAAGCCGGTGCCTACCAAGGTCTGCTGTCTGCCCCCTCGCAGCTCCGGTCCGAGCGGGGTACCCCGACGCCTGAGACACGGTCTGGCCTGGCGCACATCACCTACTTGCGCATCAGGGTGCTCTTGCCGAACAGGCTCTCAGCCGCCAAAAGCCGCCAAAGGGGTCAGGTCTTACCTTTTTCTGATTGGGTAGCAAAAGACAAGACCTGACCCATACTCGCTGAGAGTTGGTATCGTGGGCCGACCTTGCCTACTTGAGAAAGGCGCCCCAGAGGTTGTCAATGTTGCGGCTGTCGCCGGCCGGCGCCGCGGGCGACGGCAGCACGTCGTAGCCATTGCCCATCCAGACCGCGCCGACGCCGCCGATGGACAACACCGGCACGCTGTAGCCGACGCTACGGTTGATGGTGTTCACGCCAAGCACGTAGCCAGGGCTCGGCGACACTGTGGCCGCGCTTTGCACCATCAGGTTCAGGGTGGCGTCGTAGGTGGTCCAGCGGCCGGTGTTGCCCTCACCAAAGGAACGGATCGCAACGCACAGGAAGTTGCCGCTTCTGGCGTGCGCGCAATCCAGGAAGGCGGAGGTCGGTGTGTTTGACGGCAGCGAGCCCGTGGCTTCCCACGCGCCTGCGATCCAACGCACCCGCCAGCCGTAGTAGCGGTTCAAAAGCAACGCATTGCCGTCATCGGCAATCGTCAGCACCGTTGTCCCGAACAGCTGCAGGCTGCCGAGGTCGGTGACCATGAAGCCTCCGGCAGCCGTGGTGCTGGCAGCCGCGTAGATGACCGAGGCCGTCCCGTTGTTCTGGCTCCAGAACACGATTTGCTGGCCGTTGCGGCCCGTGGCCAGCCCGCGCAGCGTCACCGCGGCGCTGCGCGTGTCGAGCGTTTGCGGGCTTGCGAATCCGGCGCCGACCGTACCGCGCCACGCCAGCAAATCGACCGTGCCGCTCTGCGAAGCCTCGGCGGCGTACAGCAGGTTGCCGGCCTCGTCCATGCCAAGCTGCGATTCGCCCAGGTCGGCCACGGTGAAGGTCCGCACCGTGAACTGCGCGTCGGCCACCGACCGGGTCGCCACCGCCTTGCGCGAGGCGTAGTTGGTGGTGCCGCTGCGCACCCAGCCCGGGAAGTCGATGGCGATGTCGCCGCGGGTGTTGATGAACGCGGTCGTGGTGTCGCTGGGTGCGCTGGCGGTCCGCAGCGGCGCCTCCCAGGCCCCGGTCGATTGCAAGAAGCGCGCGGTGTAGATGACGCGGTAGCTGGAACTGTTAGTGCGGTAGGTGGTGGCGCTGCACGCCTCGCTGCTGAACCAATAGGCGACCGCATTGCCGTTCGGCGCGCTGGCCACGTCGAAGCGGAGGTTGCTGCTCGCCATGGTGTTGACGGCGGTGCCGCCCGGCAGGTCGATCGCCACTGGCGTTGACCACGTCGGTGCCGAGCCGGCCGCGTTGGGTGTGCCGCGGATGGCATACAAAACGTTGCGCCCGCCGTCCGTCTTCAGGAAGACGACCATCGCGCGGCCGGCATCGTCGATGGCCATGCTGCTGGCCAGGACGGCGCCGTCGTTGGTCTCCAAGGGCTGGCCGGCGCTCCACGCGCGGCCGATCAGGACACTGGCGGCCGGTTGCACCGTCAACCCGGCGGCCGGGCTGACGACGGTGCCCGCGGCATTGCTGACCCGCACGCTGAACGCTGCGCCGTTATCGCCCGCCACGGTCGTTGCCGCCGTGGTGTAGCTGGCGGTCGTGGCACCGGCCAGGGCCGTGCCGTTGCGCAGCCATTGGTAAGCCAAGGGAGCGGTGCCGCTGGCCGTGACGCTGAACGACGCCGTCTGGCCTGCTGACACGGTGCGGTTTTGCGGCGCCGTGGCAATGGCCGGGGCCACGATGACGCTGCTGACGCCCAGCGTGGCCTCGGCACTGGTGACGCTGCCGCCGCCGTTGGTGACGACGATACGGAAGCGCGCCCCGTTGTCTGCCAGCGTGGTGGCCGGCGTGGTGTAGCTGGTGGCCGTGGCGCCGGCAATGGCCACGCCGTTGCGCTGCCACTGGTACGCCAAGGTCAAGGACCCGGTGGCACTGGCGGTGAAGGTGGCCGCCTGGCCGACCGGCACAGATGTCATAGCCGGCGCGGTGGCGATGGCCGGCGGCGCAGGCGTGACCGTGATCCGGCCCTGCGCGTCGACGCTGCCGGCGGCATTGGCCACCGTGGCGGTGTAGATCACGCCGGTGTCGGCCAAAGTGAGCATCGGTGTGGTGTGCCGGCTGGTACTGGCATCCGGAACGACCACGCCGTTGCGCTTCCACACGTAGGTGAATGGAGCCGTGCCGTTGACCGTGACGTTGAGATCCAGCGCGGTGCCGTCGACCGCATTCAGCTCGATTGAGTTGACCAAGACGCTGGGCGCCACCACGACGGCGTTGACTGTCAGCGCTGCGGCGGTGCTGGTGATGCTGCCGGCGGCGTTGGTGATGATCACGCTGAAAACGGCGCCGCTGTCGCTTTCGCTGGCCGACGCCAGGGTGTAGCTGGCGTTCGTCGCGCCTGCGATGTTGGTGCCATCACGCCGCCACTGGTAGGACAGCGGCGCGGTACCGGTGGCCGTGACGCTTAGGGTGACGGCCGTGCCGGCGACCGCCGCAACGGCAGTTGTCGGTTGTGCGGTGATCGTCGGGGCAACTGCGGCCGGTGGGGGCGGCGCAGGGGCGGGGTCGTCGCCGCCTCCGCCGCCGGAACAGCCGGCAAGGGCAAGGCTCAACCCGCAGGCCAAAGCCAGGCTGATTCGAATCGCCCAGCGCGCCAGGCCCTGAGCTTCTAGATGTCTCGATCCCATGTTTTCTCACTCCCTGATTGGTACTTCCGCGACCACCGCGCTGGTCGGCCGTGATGTCCGCACCAGCCCACCGGCCTTGGGGACGGAAGATCGCCGACGGTCGCCCGGCCGTCCTCACGGTGCCTTCACGGATCGTTCACGGCGTTCCGTTAACCCCCGAAAGCGGGGGCGCACCCATGGCGGCACGGGGCATGGTTGGTCAGAATCGGTTCACGCCGTGAACGCAACTTCACGGCCCGCGCCGGGCCGGCTGCCGCCTCCGGCGCCGTGACAACAAGAAATCAGGGAGGGTGAAAGCGCATGTCGGCGAGCACTGACACCGCCGCGCCGGACGAGCCGGGCGGCGCAATGCGCTACCGGTTTGCCGATGCCGAGTTCGACGAGTCCGAAGCGCGGCTGCGGGTGGCCGGCCAGGCCGTCGAGCTGGAACCGCGTCCGCTTCGGCTGCTGCTGGTGTTGCTGCGCCATACCAGCAACGCCCGCGCTGCGCTGCCCGTGCTGACGGCGTTGCAGCCCGAGCGCCTGGCCGAGGCCGCGCTTGCGCGCGACTGGCTTTGGCGCTTGCAGGCCGAGCGTGGGCGCGCCTTGTTGGTGTCGGGCGAAGGCAGCGAAGGGCTGCGCCTGATCGACGCCGCCCTGCCGAAGCTGGCCGAAAACGGCAGCGCGGCGTGGGTTCAGGCCGGGTACCGGCGGCGGCTGGCTGGTGGCACAGCGCGATGAGCGACGAAGCCCCAGCCCTGCCAGGTGAGGCCGGCGGCCCGGATCGAGCGGACTCGCCATCGACTGAGGTCTACCGCTTCGAGAACGTCGAAGTCGACACCGCCGAGGGCCGGCTCACGGTAGCCGGCAAGCCGGTCGATCTGGAGCCGCGGCCGATGCGGTTGCTGCTGGAGTTTCTGCGCCACGCCAACGAGGTGGTGACGAAGGACGAGCTGCTGCAATCGGTGTGGGACGGCCGCGTCACGGTGGAACATGTGCTGGCCAACGCGGTGAGCAAGTTGCGCACGGCGCTGGGGCCAGTGGGCGCGGCGCGGCTGGTGACGCTGCCGCGGGTGGGCTACCGGTTACAGGGCCCCGTGCTGCTTGTCGCCCAGCGTGCCACGGCGCACCGGTTTGTGCCCGGCCAGCCCGTGCCGTTGCGCGACAACTTCCTGCTGGTGGGACCGCTCGGCGAAGGCGCGAAGTCCGACGTCTGGCTGGCACGGCACGCCAAGTTAGGCCATGCCCGCGTCTTCAAGTTTGCCGATGATGGTGAGCGCCTGTCGGCCTTGAAACGTGAATACACGCTGAACCGGGTTCTAAAGCAGGAGCTTGGGCCCCGCCCGGACTTCGTTGCTGTCGTGGAGGCCAACTTCGTGGCGGCCCCCTTCTTTCTGGAATGCGAATTCGGCGGCCAGAGCCTGACCGAGTGGGCCGAAGGCCCGACCCCCGATTCCAAAGGCGGGCGCCTTCAAGGCATGCCGATTCATGACCGCATCGATCTGCTTCGGCAGGTCGCAGCGTCCGTCGCCGCTGCGCACAGCGTCGGCGTCCTGCACAAGGACATCAAGCCCGGCAACGTACTCGTGCAGCAGATCGATGGCCGGCTGAAAGTCAAGCTGACTGACTTCGGCAGCGGCCGCCTGATGGACCCGAGTCGCCTCGAAGCATTGGGCCTGACGGCCTTGGGCCTGACGCAGACGCGGGGCGTAGGTAGCGACTCGCGCAGCGGCACCTGGATGTACATGGCGCCAGAAACGCTGGCGGGTCAGGCGCCCACCGTACAAAGCGATGTTTTTGCCTTGGGCATCGTGCTCTGGCAGTTGATCGTCGGCGATCTGCGGCGGCCGATGTCTACAGGGTGGGAGCGGTTTGTTGACGACGAACTGTTGCGGGAGGACATCGCGCGCGCCACCGAAGGAGATCCTGCTGAGCGCTTTGCAAGCGCTGCAGAGTTGGCTAGTCGCCTCGGGGACCTGGAGACAAGGCGAGAGCACCAACGGGCGGCCC
>JBBQMM010000339.1:0-5168 GCA_038328935.1 Burkholderiales bacterium | reverse complement strand
AAGACCAGCTCAAAGCCGAGCTGTTGATAGAAGGACTTGGACTCGGCCAGGTGTCGTGTGACGATGCCGGGATTCAATTTCATAGCTTCACCTCAGTGATGATGAGTCTACGAATCGGCGCAGTTTGTGCCTAGTAAAAATGCGACATCGTGGTCTCACTCAGCGGAGAAGCCGCGGTTGGCCAGCGCCATGAAGTCGCGTCGCAAGTGTGATTGGTCGGTGAAGCCGAGTTCGGCAGCCAGAGCCGCACGATTGAGCTGCCCCTCGCGCAGCTTGGCAAGTACATGCTGGAAGCGAACGGCGCGACAAAACTGCTTGGGCGAGAGGCCGACAGCGTCTCGAAACTGCCGCTCGAGTTGCCGCCGACTGAGCGAGGCGTGCTCGACCAACTGTGCCACGCGAATGTCACCTGCGTGGCGTTGAACGGCCGCCACAGCCCGATCAAGCCGGGCAAGCTGAGGCTGTGCGCGCCATGCCTGGTACACATGCTGTTCCAGCAAATCCACCTGCGCCTCAACCGAAACAGCCTCGTACAACTGCGCTGACAGGTCATCGGCGCGCGTTTCGCCCAGGCGATCCAGCTCAATGTGTTGATCGGTCAGGCTATCGGCTTTGGCGTCAATCAGGCCGCCCAGGCGAGCCGGCCGCAAGCGCATGCCCAAATAGACGGTGCCTGGCTGCGTGGGAAAGAATCTGCCTTCTGTCGCTGAGCCGAAGGCCAGTACCTGACCCCGCGCCTTACCGAGGGCAAACACGACCTCTACGCAACCGTCGGGCAGCACCTCGAATGGATCGTGCCAGGCCGAGCTGAGGGCATCGTCGCACAGCCAGAAGCGGTCAACGACGCCGCGCAAATGTGGTGAGGGTCGAACTTCACGAAACATGTGTGATCCCTGCTGCTTCGGGTCGCGCTCCGACGTTCTGGCGCGCGCCAAGAGAAGCAGGATACCGGCTGCTACAAGCAAGCCGCGCAAATTCGGCCCGCGACCGACGTGCGCCGCAACAGAAACGTTGGACCTGCAACTCCACTGGAATACTGGGGTCAGAATGCTGGGGTCAGGTCTTTAATCTATAGCCCTCCTGGAGCAACGGGGTCAGGTCTCTCCTGTCTCCTCTCGGCCAGTAAGCAGGGGGGAGGGGGGCTCATGCGGCGGCGGAGACCCCACCCGATGCCGACACCGGCCGCACGCTGGCGGTCGATTCTGCGGCCGATGTTCGCCGGTGCCACCAGCCCGGATGCTGCCGCTGGCCATCACGTCCTCGGCACGGGTCGCGTTCCTTTGAACGACCTCCGGAACCGCTCCACGAACTCGACCGGACGCTTGTCGTCGTAGCGCCCGAGCATCCGCCGGTCGGTGTGGCCCGTGACGTGGCCGATCTCGTTCGCGCGCAGGTCTTCGGTCCCCACGCGCGCCCTCGCCCGCTTGAACGCCAATTTGCCGGTGTTGGCGTTGGTGTCGAAGACGAACTCGCCGCAGCGGGGCTGGGTCGCCAGGATCCGCAAAGCCCGCCCGGGTCGCCAGCGGCACGATGCGGGGCTTGCGGAGAATAGGAAATTCGAACGCACTTTTTTCTCCCAAAGGCCACCCGGCAATGCTGTTGAACCCCCACTGATGCAGTCCTTGGGTTCGGCAGCGGGGATCGCCGCGATGTCTCATCAACACCTTGTCTCTCCCATCACCGCGTGGGAACATATCCCACATCAATAGCCCCTGTCAGCGCCGCACGCGTATCCCGCCGTGACCCCCGAGTCCGAGCCCCCGACCCCGACCCCCACACTGGTGCTCGACCGTGTGCTGGCATTGCTGCTGCCGCTCGTGCGGCTGCTGCTGCGCCACGGCGTCACCTATCCGGTGTTCGCAGCGGCCGCGAAGCGGGTGTTCCTGCGCGCCGCGGCCGACGAGCTCGCCGGCCGCGGCATGGCCGCCACCGACAGCGCGGTATCGCTGCTCAGCGGCGTGCACCGGCGCGATGTGCGCACGCTCACACGCGGCGCCGCGGCCGAGGTGGCGAGCGCGCCACCGCCGACGCTCGGGCTGGCCGCGCAGGTGGTGGCGCGCTGGATGCACGAGCCGGCCTACCGCACCGCCGACGGGGGCCCGCGGGTGCTGGCCCGAGGCGCCGATGCGGCCAGGCAGGGCAGCTTCGACACGCTGGTGGCCGGCATCAGCCGCGACGTGCGCCCGCGCGCCGTGCTCGACGAGCTGCTGCGCCTGGGCGTGGTGGCTGAGCGCGACGACGGCCTCGTGCTCGAAGGTGCAGGCTTTGCGCCGCGCGCCGGCTTCGAAGAGACGCTCTGGCTGGCGGCGCAGAACCTGCACGACCACGCCGCTGCCGCGGTTGCCAACCTGCATGGCGAGGCGCCGCCGCCAGGCGGCTTTCTGGAGCAGGCGGTGTTTGTCGACGAACTCAGCGCCGAGTCGGCCGCGCGGCTTGCGCAGGTCTCGGTACAGGCCTGGAAGCAGGCCTTCCAGACCGTGATGCAGGCCGCGCAGGACCGTTTCGATCACGACGCCGCGAATGTCGCACCCGATGCCCGACGCCACCGCGCGCGGTTTGGCGTCTATTTCTTCAGCGAACGGGAACCTGAATGATGCGTGCTCTCCAAACCCCCTTGCGCCTTCGCGCCCTGGCAGCCGCGCTGTTGCTCGCCCTGGGCCTGGCCGCCGGTGGCTGCGGCCCCGGCGTCGGCGGCTCGGGCACCGGCAACGAAGCCGCGGCCCTGGCCGCCTTTGGCGCCAGCGCGGCCCCCGTGTGCAGCGGCGAGATCGCCGCCGTACTCGACTGCCGCCCTGGCACGGAGCCGGGCGCGGTCAGCATTCCCACGCTGCCGCTGCCCGTGGTGCTGGCCGACCGCGCCGACAGCCGCCGCGTCCAGGCCCAGATCGACGAGCAGCGGCTGTTGCTCGAAGCGCCTTGCGCCGGCCTCGTCTTTGTCGGCCTTTGGGGGCAGACCGGCCGCGAGCCAGCGCGCTTTTATGGCGTGCTCGCTGGCGGTGAATTCGCCAGCGCCCAGGCGCAAACCGAAGGCGGCGTGCTGCAGATCACCGTGCGCGACAGCGCCGGCCGCCTCGTCGCCGGCCCGCTGCAGGTCCAGCGTGTAAGCGCAACGGCGGCTTTCGGCAACTGCAGTTGAGGCTGCGCCGCGCGCGCAGGCGCAGCGGCGGCTGGCACATGGCGGCACGTGCCTTGTGTCTAGCCAGTGGCTGGTGGCTGGTGACCGATGGCGGAAGGCGGAAGGCGGAAGGCGGATGGCGGCCTTGAGCTTGTGGCAAAGCGCGTCGTCCACCACGCGGCCACCGCGGTGCTGCACGTTGCTGCAACTGAATGCGGGCGGCTACGTCGGCGAAGCCGGATCTGCGCGAAGGCTATGGCGCCTCGCGCAGCACCACGGTGACTTGCTCTGTGAACACGTGACAGACATCCCGATTGACCTGCACCTCGGCTGCCGCCGAGACGAAGCCCACCTTGCTGACCGTGAGCTTGAAGCGGCCTGACTGTTCGGCGCCCACCGGGCAGGCCCCTGATGCAGGACAGACCTTCACTTGCGCGGGACCGTCGTTGATTTGGTAGGTCACCGATGCGCTGGGAATGGGCGCCGAGCGGGTGTCGAGTGCGGTGACAAGGACTGAAGTCCTGACTTCGGCCGTGCAAGCGAAGCCCTCGGCTTCGGTGCCGCCACCGCAGGCGGACAGGGACAGGGCAAAGGCGGTCGAAAGCAGTGTGGTCAAGGTGCGAAAGGCCATGAGGATATCTCCAGGATTCGGGCGCCCTCGTCACGCTTGGACGGCCCTGGTTGCGACACTGTGGGATAATATCCCACATACGCAGTCTACGCCCGTAGCAGCCTCAAAAATACCCTTCGATGACCGAAAGCTTGATGGTCCAAGCCTGATGCCCTGATGCCCTGATGCCCTGGAGACCTTGTCGGCACAACGCCGCAGTCGAATGCAGCACGCTGCAACTGCAGGTGAACGACCAGCTCTGGGGTCCGAACTTCGGCAGGGCCGTGGCGCTCACCCCTGAATCCCTGGTGGGGCACTCGTGCTGATCGTTTGTGCGGCGCGCTTGACGTGACAAGCAGCGCTGCTTTGCTGGCCATGCCGTCCGTCGGCTCGACTGTCGACCCAGCACAGCCCCGGTCGACTCGGCGCTTGGCACGGCCAGCGCACGTCGGCCGCTGCCTACACTGCGCCGCATGAAACTCGACATGGCCATGCTGCGGGAATCGCAGCGCTCTTGGTGGGACAGCAGCGGTCGCCGCGTGGGCCCGGCGTGGCTGCAATGGCTGTGGACACTGCTGTTCTGCGCAGTGCTGGCGCTCGGGTTCACAGGATTGGGGTACTTTGCCTTTTCGCGGGACTCTGGCGGGGCCTGGCGCGACCTCAGCCGGTGGGGCGAGTTGTATCTGCGCAACCTGGTGGTGTGCTGCACCATCGGTGGCCTCGTCCACCTCAGCTTTGACATTGCGGGCTGGCTGATGGGTGGCCTGCAACGGGTGCGCGCCTGGGCGCCATGGCAACGCACCCTGTTTTTCATTGCCATCCCCATGGCCGGCACCGCCGTCGGTTGGCCGCTGGGCATGTGGCTGCAGGGCAGCGAGCTGCAGCGCTGGACCAGCGCTGGACCAGAGGACCTCAGGGCACCAACACCATCGTCGGCAGCGTGCTGTTGGCGCTGGTGTTGGCGTGGGTGTTGCACCAGTTCTTCGCCATCAAGAGCCGGCAGATCGAGGCCGAGCGCCAAGCGACCGAAGCCCAACTGCGCTTGTTGCAAGGCCAGATCGAACCGCACTTTCTGTTCAATACCCTGGCCAATGTGCAGGCCTTGATGGACCACGACCTGGCCAAGGCCAAGCAGATGTTGGGCGCGTTCACCGACTACCTGCGCGCCAGCCTGACACAACTGCGGCGTGACGACAGCGAGTTGGGTCTGGAGTTGGATCTGGCCGAGGCCTACCTGTCGCTGCTGCAAGGCCGCATGGAAGAGCGCCTGACGTATCGCATCACGGCCGACACGGCAGCGCGCAGCGTCCTGCTGCCGCCCCTGCTGCTGCAACCGCTGGTGGAAAACGCGGTCGTGCACGGGCTGGAGCCGCGGCTGGAGGGCGGGCATGTTGACGTCCATGCCAGCGTGCAGGGCGGGTACTTGGTGGTCGAGGTGTCTGA
>JBBQMM010000338.1:0-5173 GCA_038328935.1 Burkholderiales bacterium | reverse complement strand
GTGCAGACCTGCGTCGAGCAGATCAAGCAGCTGCTGCAGCGGCCCGAGTTTGCTGAAACCGATGCTTCGCGCGCCTTGTTGCAGGGTATGGCGCTGAGCGCACGTGTGCGCGCGGCGCTGAATGCCGACAGCGCCACGAATGCCGTCGACGTTGCCATCGACGGCCTGGACGGCCGACTCACCTTGCGTGGCATCGTTGCCGACGATGCCGAAAGAGCCGCCACGCTGCGCGTGGCAGCGGCTGTGGCCGGAGTGCAAGCCATCGACAACCAGCTGCATGCCGTATCGGACGCCAGGCACTTCGCCACCAACCGCCGGTGAGGCAGGCTGCGAGTGCCCTCTTTGGAATCCCGGTGCGAACGCATATCTGAACCCGAAGCGCAGCTTGCGACCGCGGCGCCACGCGCCTGAAGTTATTCTGTCGATCAATCTGCCGGTGTGCGGTATTCCCTTTCTTCAACTTCAGGAGTTTTTGACATGGCCAAGGCACTCGACGGTGTCCGCATCCTCGACTTCACGCATGTGCAGTCGGGCCCCACTTGCACGCAGCTGCTGGCCTGGCTGGGCGCCGACGTGATCAAGGTCGAACGCCCGGGCGAGGGCGACGCCACGCGCGGCCAGTTGCGCGACATTCCCGGCGTGGACAGCCTGTACTTCACGATGCTGAACCACAACAAGCGTTCGGTCACCATCAATACCAAGAAGCCGGGCGGCATGGCCGTACTGAACAAGCTGATCGCCAGCTGCGACGTGCTGGTAGAGAACTTCGCGCCCGGCGCACTGGACCGCATGGGCGTCACCTGGGAGCACATCCAGTCGATCAACCCGCGCATGGTCGTGGCTTCGGTGAAGGGCTTCGGCCCTGGTCCTTACGAAGACTGCAAGGTCTACGAAAACGTGGCCCAGTGCGCTGGCGGTGCGGCGTCGACCACGGGTGACGACGATGGTGTACCGATGGTCACCGGTGCGCAGATTGGCGACAGCGGCACGGGCCTGCACCTGGCGCTGGGCATCGTGGCGGCGCTGTACCAGCGCACGCACAGCGGCCGCGGCCAGAAGGTGCTGGCACCGATGCAGGACGCGGTGCTGAACCTGTGCCGCGTGAAGCTGCGCGACCAGCAGCGACTGGACCGCACACACACCCTGCACGAGTACCCGCAGTACCCCGACGGCAAATTCGGCGACGCCGTGCCGCGCGCCGGCAATGCTTCGGGCGGCGGCCAGCCCGGCTCGGTGCTGCGCTGCAAGGGTTGGGAGACCGACCCCAACGCCTACATCTACTTCATCACCCAGGCCGCAGTCTGGCCGGCCATCTGCAAGGTGATCGGCGAAGAAGACTGGATCGAGGACGAGGCCTACAAGACACCGAAGTCGCGGCTGCTGCACCTGCTGCCCATCTTCAAGCGCATCGAGCAGTGGACCATGACCAAGAACAAGTTCGAGGCCATGGAGATCCTGAACCAGTACGACATCCCGTGCGGCCCCATTCTGTCGATGAAGGAAATCGCCAACGAACCCGCGCTGCGCGCCACCGGCACGGTGGTGGAAGTGGACCATCCAGAACGCGGCAAGTACCTCAGCGTGGGCAACCCGATCAAGATGTCCGACAGCCCGACCGAGGTCACCCGCTCGCCGCTGCTGGGCGAGCACACCGATGAGGTGCTGGGCCAACTGGGATTCGCGGCCGACGAGATTGCTGCCCTCAAGGCCGAGGGGGCGGTCTGACAGTGTCCGACCTTTGAACAGGACACGATGAACGCCAGAACCATCCCCATCACTGCGGCGCCCGACGCACGGCAGCGCAAGCGTGAAGCACCCAAGGGCCGCCAAGTCGACCCCGCGGCGCTGGCCGAAGTGCGCCAGCTGCTGGGCCGCGAATCGCGCCAGCGTGACCTGTTGATCGAGCATCTGCACAAGCTGCAGGACGCCTGCGGCCACCTCAGCGCACGCCACCTGGCTGCGCTGGCCCAGGAGATGGGGCTGGCGCAGACCGAGGTGTATGAGGTCGCCACCTTCTATCACCACTTCGACGTCGTGAAAGAAGGCGGCGTGGCGCCGCCGGCGCTGACGGTGCGCGTGTGTGACGGCCTGTCGTGCGAGATGGCGGGTGCGCAAGACCTGCTGGCGCGCCTGCCCGGCATCCTGGGCACCGGCGTGCGCGTGATCGCCGCGCGGTGCATCGGCCGCTGCGAACAGGCGCCTGCAGTGGTGGTGGGCCAGCATCCGCTGGCCAACGCCCGCTGTGATGATGTGCAGGCCGCCGTGAAGGGCGGGCGCACACGCCATGAGCCTGCGGGTTTCATCGACCTGCAAGCCTACAAGGACGAAGGCGGCTATGCGCTCATCAAGACCTGCGTAGCCGGCGAACTGGAAGTCGAGCAGGTCATCAAGGCGATGGAAGACTCGGGCCTGCGCGGCCTGGGTGGCGCCGGCTTCCCGGCCGGCCGCAAATGGCGCATCGTGCGCGGCGAGATGGCGCCGCGGCTGATGGCGGTCAACCTCGACGAAGGCGAACCTGGCACCTTCAAGGACCGCGTCTACCTGGAGCGCGACCCGCACCGCTTCATCGAAGGCATGCTGATCGCCGCCTGGGCCGTGGGCATTGCCAAGGTCTACATCTATCTGCGCGACGAATACCACGGCTGCCGCACGATGCTGGAAGGCGAGCTGGCCAAGCTGCGCGCGCAGCCGCCGTATCCTGGTATGCCCGAGATCTGCCTGCGCCGCGGCGCTGGCGCCTACATCTGCGGCGAAGAGTCCGCGATGATCGAATCCATCGAAGGCAAGCGCGGCATGCCGCGCTTGCGGCCGCCCTACGTGGCGCAGGTGGGCCTGTTTGGCCGGCCGACGCTGCAGCACAACTTCGAGACCCTGTACTGGGTGCGTGAGATTCTTGAAAAGGGTGGCGCCTGGTATGCATCGCACGGCCGCCATGGGCGCAAGGGATTGCGCTCGTTCTCGGTCTCGGGGCGGGTCAACAGCCCCGGTGTGAAGCTGGCGCCTGCCGGCATCACCGCGCTGGAGCTGATCGACGAGTACTGCGGCGGCATGCTGCCAGGTCACGCTTTCTACGCTTACCTGCCCGGGGGTGCATCGGGCGGCATCCTGCCGGCGAGCATGGGCGACATAGCGCTGGACTTCGACACCCTGCAGCCCTATGGCTGCTTCATCGGCTCGGCAGCGGTGGTGGTGTTGTCCGACCAGGACACCGCTACCGACGCCGCGCGCAACACCATGCGCTTCTTCCAGCACGAATCGTGCGGCCAGTGCACGCCGTGCCGCAACGGCACGGCCAAGGCCGCGGCGCTGATCGAACAGCCGGTGTGGAACCTGGAGCTGCTGGCCGACCTGTCCACCGTGATGCGCGATGCTTCCATCTGCGGCCTGGGCCAAGCCGCACCCAACCCGGTGGACTGCGTGATCAAGTACTTTCCCGCCGAACTGAAAACCACGAAAGCCATGCCATGAATGCCATCACGCGCAAGGAAAAGGCGGCGCTGGAAGCGCCCACGGTAACCTTCGAACTGAACGGCCAGGCGGTGCAGGGGCGTGTCGACGAACCCCTGCTTGAAGTGGCGCGGCGGCACGGCGTGGAAGTGCCGTACCTGTGCTACAAGCCCGGCCTGGAGGCGGTGGGCAACTGCCGCGTCTGCGTGGTCGAGATCGCCGGCGAACGCACGCTGGCGCCGTCTTGCTGCCGTGCGCCCAGCGCCGGCATGAAGGTGCAGACTGACAGCGAACGTGCGCTCAAGTCGCAGAAGCTGGTGCTGGAACTGCTGCAGTCCGACATGCCCGAGGCGCAGTACACACGACACAACGAGGTCGACCACTGGTCGGCCCGGCTGGGCGTGGGCAAACCGCGCTTTGCGGCGCGCCAGCAACCGCGCGCCGACCTGTCGCACCCGGCCATCGCTGTCAACATGGATGCCTGCATACAGTGCACACGCTGCCAGCGCGCCTGCCGCGACGAACAGGTCAACGACGTCATCGGCCTGGCCTTTCGCGGTGAACACGCCAAGATCGTCTTTGACATGGACGACGCGATGGGCGCCTCCACTTGCGTGGCCTGCGGTGAATGCGTGCAGGCCTGCCCGACGGGAGCGTTGGCGACCATTGTTCGTGACGGTGCGCTGATGCCCGCGCGCGAAGTGGCGCTGACAGTGCCCGACAAGCAGGTCGATTCGCTGTGCCCGTTCTGCGGCGTGGGCTGTCAGCTGACCTACAACGTCAAGGACAACAAGATCCTGTACGTCGAGGGCCGCAACGGGCCGGCCAACGAAGGCCGCCTGTGCGTGAAGGGCCGCTACGGGTTCGACTACGCGCACCACCCGCACCGCCTGACGGTGCCGTTGATACGCCGTGCTGATGCGCCCAAGCGCGAGCAGCTGGGGGCCGACTTCAGAATGGACCCCAGCCGCGTGACGGAATTTTTCCGCGAGGCCAGCTGGCAGGAGGCGCTGGACTTTGCCGGCGGCACGCTGGCGGCCATCCGCGACCGCCACGGCAAGCGCTCGCTGGCCGGGTTTGGGTCGGCCAAGTGCAGCAACGAAGAGGCTTACCTGTTCCAGAAGCTGGTGCGCACCGGCTTTGGCAGCAACAACGTCGACCACTGCACGCGGCTGTGCCACGCGTCTTCGGTGGTGGCTTTGCTGGAAGGCATCGGTTCGGGCGCCGTCAGCAACCCCGTGATGGACGTCACCAAGGCCGAAGTGGTGATCCTCATCGGCGCCAACCCGACCGTGAACCACCCGGTGGCTGCCACCTTCATCAAGAACGCAGTCAAGAACGGTACCAAGCTGATCATCTGTGACCCCCGCCGTTCAGATCTGTCGCGGCTGGCGCACCGCTTCCTGCAGTTCAAGGCCGACAGCGATGTGGCCATGTTGAACGCGCTGATGAACGTCATCGTCACCGAAGGCCTGGTGGACGAAAACTTCATCAACAGCCGCACCATCGGCTACGACGAACTGCGCAGCAATGTGGCTGCCTACACGCCCGAGGCCATGGAGTCGGTGTGCGGCATACCGGCGCAGACGCTGCGTGAAGTGGCGCGGCTGTACGCGACCTCCAAAGCATCAATGATCCTGTGGGGCATGGGCATATCGCAGCACGTGCACGGCACCGACAACGCGCGCTGCCTGATCGCGCTGTCGCTGATGACCGGTCAGATCGG
>JBBQMM010000337.1:0-5217 GCA_038328935.1 Burkholderiales bacterium | reverse complement strand
GCACCAGCGTGCCGTACTCGGGGTTCAGCGTCGTGTGTTCGTGCGCCAGCGTTTCCACGCCCATCTCGTTGCAGGCGCGCGCCAGCAGCTGGCCCAGCGCCGGGTTGCCTGGAAACTCGAAGCCCAGGTTGGCGATGAAGTGCGGCAGCTCGTTGCTGGTGTACAGGCCCTTGAAATGCGGCGCGCAGTTCAGGTGGTAGTTGGCGTTGACGAGCCAGTGCGTGTCGAACACCACGATGGTGTCCACGCCCAGTGCGCGGCAGCGGCGGCCGATCTCGACGTGGCCGTCGATGGCGTCCTGCCGGGTGCCCTTGCGCGGGCCGTCCAGCTCGCTCAGATACATCGACGGCACGTGGGTGATCTTGGCGGCCAACGCCAGCTTGCCCATCTCGTCAGATCCTTTGCAGCAAGTGGGCCACCAGCAGCACCCACATCACCAGCAGCACCAGCGCGCTGAGCGCAAACACGTTGAAGCGGTGCATCACCTTGTTGTAGCCCACGTGGATGAAGCTGTGCAGCAGCCGCAATGCCACATAGGCCCAGGCCAGACCCAGCAGCAGCGGCGTCACGGCCTGCAGCGCCAGCAGCGCCAGGCAGCAGACGTAGAACAGCACCGGCATCTCGAACAGGTTCTTGTAGTTGTCGGCCGCGCGCGTGTTCTGCAGCACGCCTGCCATCTGCGTGCTGGTGGCCACCTTCTGCGGGTGGATGCGGCGTGCTTTCATTTCCTGCACACGCTCGCGCAGCATCAGCACCGTCATCACCATCACCAGTGCCACCAGCACGGCGATGGGGTAGAGGATCTGCGCCTGGTTGATGGTGGCCATGCTCAAACTCCCCAGTGCGGTATGTGGTGGCTGCCCAGACTGACGGCCACGTTCTTCGGTTCCAGGAACACTTCGTAGCTCCAGGTGCCGCCTTCGCGGCCGGTGCCGCTGGCCTTGGTGCCGCCAAAGGGTTGGCGCAGGTCGCGCACGTTCTGGCTGTTGACAAAACACATGCCGGCTTCGACGGCCGCGGCCACGCGGTGTGCGCGGCCGATGTTTTCGGTCCACACGTAGCTGCTCAGGCCGTAAGCGATGTCGTTGGCCTGGCGGATGGCGTCGGCCTCGTCGGTGAACGGGATCAGGCAGGCCACGGGGCCGAAGATCTCTTCCTGGGCGATGCGCATGCGGTTGTCGACATCGGCAAACACGGTGGCCTTGACGAAGTTGCCGCGCTGCAGATGCGCCGGCAATTCGGGCGCATCGAGCCCGCCGCACATCAGCGTGGCGCCTTCTTTCGGACCCATCTCGATGTAGCTGCGCACCTTGGCCAAATGGGCCTGGCTGATCATCGGGCCGATCAAGGTTTCCTCGCTCAGCGGGTCGCCCACGGTGATGCGCCGGGCGCGTGCGACGAACTTGGCCACGAAGTCGGCGTAGATACTTTTCTGCACCAGGATGCGGCTGCCGGCGGTGCAACGTTCACCGTTGTTGCTGAAGATCATGAACAGCGCGGCGTCCAGCGCACGCGGCAGGTCGGCGTCGTCGAAGACCACGAACGGGCTCTTGCCGCCGAGCTCCATGCTGAACTTCTTCAGGCCCGCCGCCTGCACGATGCGGTGGCCGGTGGCGGTGCTGCCGGTGAAGCTGATGGCGCGCACGTCGGGGTGGCGGCACAGGGGTTCGCCAGCGTCGCGGCCGGTGCCGTGCACGACGTTCAACACGCCGGCGGGAATGCCGGCCTCGAGCGCCAGCTCACCCAGGCGCGCCGCGGTCAACGGCGACAGCTCGCTCATCTTCAGCACCGCCGTGTTGCCGAATGCCAGCGCGGGCGCCACTTTCCACGTCGACGTCATGAAGGGCACGTTCCAGGGGCTGATGAGTGCACACACACCCACCGGGTGGAACAGCGTGTAGTTCAGGTGCGTGGGCGTGGGGTAGGTGTGGCCATCCACGCGCACGCACATCTCGGCAAAGTAATGGAAATTGTCGGCCGCGCGCGGCACCAGCTGCTTGCCGGTTTGTGCAATCACCTGCCCGGTGTCTTGTGTTTCGGTGCGCGCGATGTCGGGCACCTGCTGCGCTATCAGCTCGCCCAGGCGGTGCATCAGGCGCGCGCGGTCAGTGGCAGGCAGGCCGGCCCACTTGGGAAAGGCGGCCTTGGCGGCCGCCACCGCGGCGTGCACTTCGGCCTCGCCGCCAGCGGCCACCTCGGCCAACACCTCTTGCGTGGCTGGGTTGACGGTCTCGAAGGTGCCGCCGCTGTCGACCGCCTGGCCGTTGATGAGATGCTGGATGCGCATGAGGTCGGGGCCTGGTGGAACACCAAAAGCGAATTCACTTCGATATCGGCAATGTAAACCCCGCCACTGCCAGTTTTCGCCCAAGCTCGTGCTGCACAAGCTTTGACGGCAAGACCAGGGCCCCGGTGCTAAGCTGCAGCCCCGCCCGCGCGCGCCAGCGCGGCACTCACCAGGCGTGGCATTGCACCAGCGCCCAGAACCGGAGACTCCCCATGCCCGCCCTGCTGCCCAACGTTGACCCCGACGGCCTGCTGGAATACTCGGTGGTCTACACCGACCGTGCACTGAACCACATGTCAGCCAAGTTCCAGGGCGTGATGCGCGATATCTCCGGCGTGCTGAAAGAGGTCTACCACGCGCGTTCGGCCGTGGTGATACCCGGCAGCGGCACCTTCGGCATGGAAGCCGTGGCGCGCCAGTTTGCCACCGGCAAGAAGACGCTCGTCATCCGCAACGGCTGGTTCAGCTACCGCTGGACCCAGATCATCGAGATGGGCCAGATCAGCAGCCAGCACACGGTGCTGAAAGCCAGGCCGGTGGCTGCCGGCCGCCAGCAGCCGTTTGCGCCGGCGCCCATCGCAGAAGTGCAAGCCGCCATCCACGCGCAACGCCCCGATGTGGTGTTTGCTCCGCATGTGGAAACCTCTGCCGGCCTGATCCTGCCCGACGACTACCTGCGCGCCGTGGCCGATGCCACGCATGAAGTGGGCGGCCTCTTCGTGCTCGACTGCATCGCCAGCGGCGCGGCCTGGGTGGACATGCAAGCCACCGGTGTCGACGTGCTGATCAGCGCGCCCCAAAAAGGCTGGAGCGGTTCGCCCTGCTGCGCCTTCGTGATGCTCAGCGAGCGTGCACGTGCCGCCATCGACGCCACCACCAGCACCAGCTTTGCCGCCGACCTGAAAAAGTGGCTGCAGATGATGGAAACCTACGAAGCCGGCAGCTACGGCTACCACACCACGCTGCCCACCGACGCACTCACCGTGACGCGTGACGTGATGCTGGAAACCAGGGCCTACGGCTTCGACAAGCTGCGCGACGAGCAGTGGGAACTGGGCCGCAAGGTGCGTGCGCTGATGGCCAGCCACGGCATCCGCACCGTGGCGGCCGAAGGCTTCCAGGCGCCGGGTGTCGTGGTCAGCTACACCGACGACGCCGGCCTGAACACCGGCAAGGCCTTCCTGGGCGAAGGCGTCCAGAGCGCTGCTGGCGTGCCGTTGCAATGCGACGAGCCGGCCGACTTCAAGACCTTCCGCATCGGCCTCTTCGGCCTGGACAAGCTGCACCACGTGGACCGCAGCGTGGCCAACCTGGAAGCGGCGCTGGTGCACATCCTGAGCGCTTCGCAGAAGCAGGCAGCGTGACCCAGAAATTGCGCAAGCACGAGGTGGGCAGCCTCGTGCCCAAGCCCGTTGTGCAGGTGCAGCCCTCGCCTGCGTGAAAGCCGCCGACTCGGGGCAAGCCCGCACCGTCGACATGCCGCTGCACGGCATCATCGCCGTCGACCTGGGTTACCAGCCGGGCATTGCCGTCTCCAACCTGGGCAACAAGATGCATGGGCCGCCATTCAAGGCGACTTACCTGCGGCTCTTGAACCAGATCTGGCAAGACACGGATAAGGTCGAAGACGCCACCACCACGATCGTCGATCACATCGCCACGGTCTACCAAGAGAACTCGCCACCGGTGTCATTAACAAGCTCGAAACCTACAGCGGCTGCATCCTGGCCGACGGCGTGGCCCTGGGCAAGACCTTCATCGCGCTGGCCGTCATCAATTACCACGAGCGGTGCAACCGCTCGGTGCTGGCGCTGAGCCTTAAGAAGCTGGCCTACAACTCGCTCACCTTCAACCACAACCTCAAGACCAACCTCTTCGCGAAAGACCGTTTCAGCCACGACGTGCTTTGCCACGCGCGCCTGGAACAGAAGGCCGCCAAGCAGCGCGAGTTGGCGAAGAAGGCGGCACAGCGCGCCAAGGAAAGACAATTCACCCGCAAGGTGGCGATCAATGCCGACCTGCGGCGGCTCCAGTTGGAGCTGACCACATTGCGCCGCGCGGTTTGAACGCTACGGCTGCACCGGGAGTGAAGAGATGGACAAACTGAAGATGCACTCGCGCGACCTCACGCAGGACCACATCGCCAAACTGCGCGCGCTGTTTCCGGGCTGCGTGACCGAGGCGAGAGGCGAAGATGGCCGCGTCAGGCTGGCAGTTGACTTCGACCTGCTTCGGCAGGAACTGTCGGACACGCTCGTTGAAGGGCCGCGGGAACGCTACCAGCTCAATTGGCCAGGCAAGCGCGAGGTGCTGTTAACGGCGAATGCGCCGATCGCCAAGACGCTGCGGCCGGAGGGCTTGATCCTTATCAGCATTGACGATGCTGAACAGGCCTCGCTTCGCAGAATGTGCGATCAGGTCAGCAACGCCCTGGCCGCCTGCTTCGACGCCGGCGGCCAGGTCGACGAGGGCTTCGTGAAAGAGCTGGCCACGCACAAGCCGTTGCTCGCCGTATTCCGCGACGCCGGCTTCAAGGACATCGCCGCCAAGATCAACGTGGAGCAGATCTTCAAGCTGCTGTCGCCGGGCACCGAAGTAAAGTGCATCTGAGCCACGCCACCGGACCTGCCCGCATGGACTCGGCCGCGCTCACTGCTCTGTTGGACGGACTGATCGCTACCTGGGAAAACGAGGTGGTGGAGTTCAAGCAGGCGGGCAACGACTACGACACCGACAAGATCGGCGAGTACTTTTCGGCGCTGTCGAATGATGCCAACTTGCGTGGTGTCGATGCGGCTTGGCTGGTGTTTGGTGTGAACAACAAAACGCGTGCGGTGGTGGGCAGCGACTACCGGCCCCAGCCAGAGCGCCTGCAAAGCCTGAAGATGCAGATAGCGGCCAGCACCGAACCCAGCATCACCCTTCGCAAC
>JBBQMM010000336.1:0-5226 GCA_038328935.1 Burkholderiales bacterium | reverse complement strand
GGGGGGGGGGGGGGGGGGGTGGTGCCTCTACCAACCCATGCACCCCCCCCCGGTGCGCGGGCCCATGCTTCACCCCCCCCACGCCCCCCACTCCGCTGCCACGCGGCCGCCACGGTTCGTGGCAAGCGCGTATCAAGCGGTCAGTCGCCCCTCACGCTGGCGGCGCACTCAGCAGTGCATCCCCATTGGCCTTGGCCCAGGCAGCCATGCCGGCGCGCAGGCAGCCGGGCAGACGGGCAGACGCGGCCTCGGCACGTGTAACGGCAACCAAGGAATCGTCAGTAGAGAAAATAGGCGCGACGTCGTCTCGCGTGCACCGCGACAGCCTCGACAGGTCGACAGGTTCATCCGACGGCCGCAGCGCGGCCGAACGGCTGAGCTGGCAGGTGCCTCAAGCCTGACAGGCGCAGGCAGGTGCTGGCGATGAAGCTCCTGGCCGTGCGTTGTCCGCGTGCGGTTCACCAGGCCTGCTGCAAAACGGGGGTCCATCGGCTTGCCGCACCTCGCCGGCGGATGAGCGCGTCGCGCCACCAAAAGCAGTCATGGCCTGTAACCCCCTGCCTCACAGCGGCAAGCAAAAGCCCCCTGCAACCAGCGGGCTGCAGGGGGTTCGATGGCGTGCCCGGGTCAGCGCACGACGATGGGTTGGTCGGTCTCCGACTTCGGCGCCATCATGCCGGCGTCCACCGTCACGGGCTCGCCGGTTTCGCTGTTCATCAGCGAGCCGGCCCACTCGCTGTAGGCGGTGGCCGAGACCAGGGCGCTGCTGGGCACCTTGCGGCCATCGGCGGTAGCGGCTTCTTCGTTGCCGCCACCGCCGCCACCACAGGCGGCCAGCAGCGTCAGCAGCAGCGCGCTCAGCGCGGTTTTTTGCAGGTTCATGGTGCGCGCTCCTTACTTCGAGCCGGGGATCGGCGTGAACAGGTACGGGAAGCCCGGCAGCAGCGGCACCACGGCCTGGTCCACCGCGTCGTGCAGCGCAAACGCTGTGTTACCCAGCGGCACCGCTGAAGGCTTGCAAGCAGCGCCCAGCTTCAGCGCGTCGCTGTTGCCGTTGGCCATGCACAAGCCACCCATCACAGCCACCAGCGAGATGTCGACCACGTCGTCCTTCGGGCGGCGTCCGTTGGGGTAACCGGCGTTGTCGGTGCCACCGGCCAGGATGTTGCCCACCACGCCCAGGCGGTTCTGCTGTGCAAATGGCGTCACGGCAACCGCGGTGTTCAGGCGCAGCATCTCCGAGCCCACCACATTCGCAGGCTGGTTCAGGCCCTGGATGCCGGTCAGGAAGGTGGTGACGAGGTCGGTGCGCGGGAAGTTGGTGGGTGCCGTGTTGGGCAGCGCCAGTGCAATCTCCAGCAGCGCCGGCAGCGTGGGGTTGGTCACGTAGTCGATGAACTGGCCGTCACCCTTGGGCGCAGAGGCGTTGAACTTGTCCTTGTCCTTCAAGCCGATGACGACTTCGTTGACCAAGGGCATGCCCAGGCGCGACACCTGCACCCAGGCTCCACCGGGCTTCTCATTCGTCTGGTGGCCTGAAGGCGGGGTCGGGTTCAGCAGGCGGGCCTGGCGCAGGCTGGCCGTGGTCCAGCCACCGATGACTGTTTCGTTGCCGGCCGTCAGGCAGCTCTTGTGCACTTCCAACGCCAGCGTGGTGACGTTCTTGTCGTCGATGGTGTTGGGCGCAGCGTTGATCAGTGCTGGATTGGTGATGACGTTCACGGGCGCATTGACGAGGTCGAAAATGGTGCCCAGGTTGACCGCGAACGGGTCTTTGCGCTGGCCCACGAACAGCTTGGCGGGCATGGCACAGCCCGGCACGTTGACGGTGTAGATGTGCTTGGCGGCGTAGCCTGCGTAGTCGGGGATGGTCTTGACGCCGATGTTGTCCACCGGCTTGTCGAAGGTGGCGCTGCCGTTGGCGGCGTTGGTCACCATTTGCGCAGCGCCGGTGCGGCGGTCGCCGCGCACCACGCTGACCTGGAAGCTTTCAGCCAGCTGCAGGTTGCCGTCCTTGACGTTGGCCACCTGGCCAAACTGGATGAGCGGAATGTTCACGCTCTTGCCGCCGACGGTAAGGTTCTGGCCCGCGCCACTGTTGGACAAGGTGTTGCTGAAGCGAAACTGGAAGGTGAGGTCTTCCTTGGCGTCGCCGTTGTTGTCGATGTGAATTTCATACAGCGCGTTGGGGTCCATCGCGAAGTAGTTGGGGCCGCCGTACGCGTCTTGCAGCGGCTGGTAGTTGGCCAACACGGTGACGTAGTCGCTGCGGCCGTTTTCGTAGCTGCGGAACATGTAGAAGTCGGTGGCATCCACCTTCGGCACGGTGGTGATGAACGGCGCTTCGCGGTGGCTGGACGCGTGGGCGGTGCCGATGGCGGCAGACAGTACGGCCACTGCCAATGGAATGGCGGCCAGCAGATGGACGAGGCCCGGACGGGGGGATGTGGTGGCGTGCTTCATGGGGGCTTGCTCCTGACGGTCGATGAGGTGGCGCCGCCGCAAGGCCTGGGCGCCGGGTGGGACGCTGCTGTGCAGCGTCTGGGGCTCTCTACGCAGGGTGGTGCGGATCGGATGCAGCGCAGTGGATGCGGCTGCGGGCCGTGCTGACTGTGGCGCGACACAGGCGCGGCATGAACGCGTCTGGGCGCGTCTGGGCTCGTGTGGGCGCGCTGCGCGGACGTTGGAATTCACGCGGGCGTGCGCGGCGTCCACTCAGTTTCGTTGCGCAGCAGCCTGGGCCTTGCAATAGGCGATGCCTGCAAGCCAAGCGTGCAGGCAACGCGTGCAGTCCACGCGGGCAGCGACCACAACACCCAACGCATGCAGGCCTGGCATTCAGGCTTCGCGCGCCGGGCTGGCCGCCCACACGCGTATCGCTTCAAATCTGCAGCTTGCCCACCGACACGATAGGCCCCGTCGGCGCACCGGTGGTCGAGCCTCCTGTGGGCTCCACGCTCACCGCAAACGCGGCGGTGTTGGCCAGCAACTGCGTGCGCAGCAGCGTCGTGGCGCCATCTTCTTTCACCAGGCCCAGCGAGCGCGGCGCGCCCTGCGCAGGCACAGCCCACAGCTCCAGCGCGCGGCCCGGTGACAGTGCCACGGCATTGATGGGTTTGAGCACCAGCGCGCGGCCGTCGGCGCTGATGCTCGCCACGAAGCTGGCGTTCAGGGCCGCCGCGGCCTCGGGGTTGGAGCCCAGCACGATGATGATCGGCGCCTGCGCCGGTGGCACCTGGCTGCTCACCACCATCAGCGCCACCGCGGCCGCCGTGGCCACGCCGCTGATGCCGCGCCACAAACCCAGGCGCTGCCACCAGCGCGGTGCCGGTTGCGCCTGCTGCGCGGGCACGGCGCCCGGGAACAGGCGCCGCTCGATGCTCTGCCAGACCCGCTGCGGCGGCGTCACTTCGGCCACGCTGCTGGCCAGCGGCTGCAGGCGCAGCTGCCACTGCGCCACGGCCTGGCGCAGGGCAGGGTGCGCCGGCAGCAGGGCTTCGAAACGGCGCCGTGCCGCCCCTTTCAGCGTGCCGAGTGCATATTCGGCGGCCAGGCGGTCTGCGCGCTCGGGGCGGCTGTAGTCCATCTCAAACGCTCCCGGTGGGCCGCGCCGCGGCGTGGCCCAGGCAGTCTTTCAGCGCCATCAGC
Organism: Burkholderiales bacterium; assembly: GCA_038328935.1. Lineage (GTDB taxonomy): Bacteria > Pseudomonadota > Gammaproteobacteria > Burkholderiales > Burkholderiaceae_C > Rubrivivax. The sequence continues at coordinate 1,578 of JBBQMM010000336.1, read as the reverse complement.
GCGCGCCGCACCCAGCTTTTCACGGTGCCCAGCGGCTGCACCAGCTGTTGCGCCACCTCGGCGTGCGACAGGCCCTGGTAGAAAGCCAGCGCCACGCACTGTTGTTGCTCGGCACTCAGGCGGCCGATGCAGTGTGTCAGCTCCTGGGCCTGCGCCGCTTGCTGCAGCAGTTCCAGCGGGCCGGCTTCGGCGCTCGGCACGGTGGCGAGCAGGTCACGGTCTTCGCTGTCGTCGTCGTCGTCGCCGTCGCGGGCATGGCTGCTCACGGTGGCGACCTCGGTTTTGCGCCTGCGCAGGCTGTCGATGGCGCGGTTGCGCGCAATGCTGGTCAACCAGGTCATGGGCTGGGCACGTGCAGCGTCGAAACTCTGCGCGGCGCGCCAGATGTTGACGAAACAATCCTGCAAGATGTCTTCGGCCTGTGCGCGGTCGCTGTTGATGCGCAGGATGACGCCGAAGAGCTGCGCACTGCTCAGCTGGTAGAGCTGTGAAAAGGCAGCGCGGTCTCCCAGCGCCACGCGCGAAAGCGCCGCCGCCAGGGTCTGGCTGCGCTCGGTCCAATCGGTGGGCGCGGTGTTCATGGGGTTTCGTTCGGAGTACGCAGTTGCTTACGCATCGTAAGGCCGGGTGGATGCAGGCCGCGGCACCGGCGCACGGGGTCAGCGGCTATTGCCAGCTCAGCGCCGCGACATCGTTCACGAACAGCGGCATGTCTTTCCACAGGCCCTTGAGCCGCGCGTTGGCAACGGTGATCCACGTCGGTTGGTACAGATAGGCGGCCACCGCGTCGCGTGCCACCAGGCGCTGGGCGTCGCCCATCAAGCGGGTGCGCTCCTCGGGCTTGATGGTGGCCTGCAGCCTGGCCCACAGCGCGTTGAACTCGGCCGACTCATAGCCCCAGTAGTAGTTGGGACGCGCGAAGTTGCCGAAGTCCAGTGGCTCGACATGGGAAATGACAGTGAGGTCATAAGCCTTCTGGCCATACACGCCCGACAGCCACTGTGCCCATTCCACGTTCTCGATCTTCGCCTTGATGCCCACCTTGTCCAGCATGGCCGCAATCACTTCGCCGTCCTGGCGCGCGTAGGGGGTGGGCGGCAGTTTCATCACCAGTTTGGTCGTCGGAAACCGTCCAGCTGTCGGCCAACAGCGGTGTGGTGCGGCTGTCGCTGTTGATCTTGGTCAGCGTCTCGAAGACGTTGTAAAGCACGATCTCGGCAATCGCGCTGGCCGCGCCGGCGGTGGGGTCCAGGCCCGGCGGCTCCAGTGTCATGGCCAGCACGGCGCTGTCTTTTTTAGCCTGCGCCGATACAGGTTGCGCGGCAAGGCCCAAGCCGACAACGAGCGCAAGGGCGGCCAGGCGGGCCAGGGCGGGAGTGGGCTGCATCTGCCGGGCTCCTGCACAAACACGGGTGCCCTGCATCGTAGCGGCCCGGCAGCCGGGAAAGAAGCCGAGAAAGAAGCCGGGAAAAAAAGCCGCAACGGCCCGGCAGCCGTGCCGGAGGCCGCACGCTTGCGCTGCGGCTCAGGTGTTGGCCGCCACCTGCAGCGTGGCCACCGGCTCGGGGGCCAGCAGCG